>JAATES010000041.1 GCA_015655615.1 Actinomycetales bacterium | reverse complement strand
GAACTGCCGCCTCAGGTGGTCCTGGCTGGCACTGGTGAGTGAGGACGCGATCATTCTGGAGTCAGAGGCGCTCGATGGCCACTGCGCTATACCCGGCGCTCCGGGCAGAGCATCGCAGGGCGGAGAAGCGCCGACCGAGCTAGCGGGAGGGGTGGACCGAGGCGACGGTGCACCGGTCGAGAGCTTGTGACAACGCCGCCAGCTCGGGTGAGGTGACCGTCAGGCGGTACTTGTCCTTGACGGTCACCTGTCGAATGGCGTAGATGCAGCGATAGCCGGTGTTCTCCGGCAGCCAGGAGGCGGCGTCGGCTGCGGACTTCTGCTGGTTGGCAGACCCATCGACGGCCAGCAGGTTCTCCGGGTCGTTGGCGAACAGCCGACGTTCCGCCGCATCCCAGGCGGCTGCCCCGCTGCGCCAGGCATTGGCGAGTGCCACCACGTGGTCGATCTGCACCTCGGCGCTGTGCTTTCCGCGCTGGAAGGTGAGGGTCTGGCCGGTGTAGGGGTCTTGCAGCAGGCCTGCGATCACCACGCAGTCATGGGTGCCTGCCGAGTACCGGACGTCGGTCAGATCGCGGGCCAGGATGTCATTGCGCGTGTCGCAGCCATTGTGGTCCACATCCGCCCAGGAGGGGCCGAAGGCCTCGCGGTCGTAGTCGTCCGGTGCTGGGGAACTCGTTCGGGGCAGGCCAGTGAGTGCCTTGCGCGCCTGGGCCAACGCGATTGCGGTCACCGGGTAGCGGGCTGAGGCCCGCCGTTCGCCTACCCGGTATGTGACCGCTACCGCGGCCACGAGTACCAGGATGACGACGAGCGCCAGGACTGCGAGCTGTGCCCGCCGGCGCCGGCGGCGTAGCAGCCGGACGCCGGGGACGGAGGCGGCTTGGCCGCTGGCCGTCGAGCGGAAGTCGGGGGCGAGGGGCACCCCACCATGGTGCCGTATGCGTGGACCCTCGCCTACCGGGCCGGGATGGCTGTGGAGAACTCACCACAGCCATCCCGGCCGGTCACCGCTTGACCCTGAGCTTGGTCCGGTAGGTGGCCTTCGCATAGGTGCTGTCTCCCGAGTAGACGGCCTTGACCTTCCCGGTGCGCGGGAGCTTCTTGGTCGTCACGACCGCGACCCATCGGCCCCGGCGCGTGACGACCTTCGCCTTCCCGATCTTCTTGGAGCCCACCTTGAGAGTGACCTTGCCACCGGGTTTGACTGTGCCGACACCGGTGAGCCGGACGGTGACGGTCGCCCGCTTGCCCTTGCGCAGCTTGCCCTTGGTGACCTTCGCCTTCGCCTTCGCCTTCGCTTTGGTCACCGAGACCGTCAGCTTGTACGGCGCAGGTGCCGTGACCAGAGCGCCAGGAGCCGGGGCATAGCTGACCGTGAGTGCGTGGCGCCCGACGGCAAGGGTCTTGGGCAGCACCACCTTGGCCTGACCGGCGCGCAGGGGCTGCGACCCGACCACCCTGGTGCCCTCACGCAGCACGACGGTGCCCGTGGCCGGTCGTGCGTCGGCAGCGACCGACACGGCGACGGTGGCTGCCGTCCCGAAGGCGACGCCCTTGGCCGACGCCGAGATCCGTGCCGTGGGGTTGGTGACCACCACCGGGGCCTTGATGACCACAGGCACTGAGACCTGCGCCTGGACGTCGTCGGCATCCGTGATCGTCACGGTGGCCGCGTACGTCCCGGCGACGGCGTAACCATGGTCGGCCGAGACGACGTAGGTCGTGCCGGAGGGGTCTGCGGCGGTGTCCGCGGTGATCGTGCCGGCAGAGACCTGACCGTCGCCCCAGGCGATCTGCGCCTGGTAGTCGGACGCGGAGGTGCCGCGACCGTTGGTGAAGGTGGCGACGGGACCGGAGACCTGTTCGCCGAGCGTGGCGGTGAATCCGGCCCCGGGCGTGACGGCCAGCGGTGCGATGGCCTCGCGGTAGCTGACGTCGTCGACCCAGCCGCGGAGGTAGCCGTTGTCCGCGGTGGTGGCGTAGTTGGCTCCGGCATTGATGGACAGCAGGAGCTTGCTGATCGTCTTGCCCTCGGCGGCGGGCGGCATCGAGACCTGCACGTTGTTCCAGGTATCGAAGGTCAGCTTGCCGGCCTGGTCACGCGGGTCGAGGGAGGCGCCGTTGGACGCGACCACTCCGGTGAGCCCGCTGAGCCGGGTGTTGTCGGTGAACAGGACATCGAGGGCGACGTTCTTGCTGGCCGTCAACTGGAACGACGGGAAGAAGCTCATGGCGGACTGGGGGTAGATCCAGTAGGACAGCGTCGAGCCTGCTGTCACGGGAGCGCTCAGCGCGCTCAGGTCCTTGAGGAGGACATTGCTCGCAGTGCCGTCGAGTGCGGTGGCGCGTCCCGAGTAGATCACGGAGGCACCGCCCGAGTGGGTGGACTCAGAGTGCTGGCTGGTCTCTGCTCCGGCGATGCTGCAGCAGAACCCGGTGAACCCGGTGGGCGGATCCTGAGCGTCGTTGGCAGTGGTGACCTGCGGTTGGCCGGATTCGAAGCTGGTGTCGAGCAGGGTGTCGCCCTGGACACCGACGAGCACCGTCAAGGGCTGGGTCGCCACCGTGGTCCCGTCCCGGACGACGTTCAGGGTAGCGGCATACGTCCCCACCGCCAGCGATGAGGCCGCTCGCAGTCTGATCGAGGCGCCCTGCTCCTGCGCGCTGCCGGTCGCGGTCAGGCTCCCGGTGGGGTGCTCCGCGCTCAATCCTGCGGGGGCCGTCACCGAGTACGTCAGCGCAGTGGTGGTCTTGCTGGAGTAGAACGGCTTGGCCCGCAGCGTGACGGCGTCGGTCAGGCCGCCCGGGGTGGTCGACACCGTCGTGGCCGACAGCACTGAGGTGACGGGATTGCCGGTTTGCTCACCGGTGCGGTCAGACGGCGGTGCGTCCTGCGGGTCGGTGCCCCACGAGGTGTTCGCGGTCGTCCCGACGGTGTAGGTCACGGCGGTGTTCTTGCTGATGGCCCCGGCATCCAGGTAGGTCTTGTCGGTGGTCGTGCCATCGACGGTCATCGACTGGATGTAGGCCTGGTCGACAGCGGCCCCGGGGGTCGAGATCGT
>JAATES010000198.1 GCA_015655615.1 Actinomycetales bacterium | reverse complement strand
CCGCTCACGGTCACGGTGTAGGTGCCCGGCACCGGGAGGTCGGGCAGGATGAAGGTGCCGGCGTTGTCGCTGCCGGTCACGGTCGTGGCCGTGCGGACGGTGTCGCCCCGCATCGCCGTGACGGTGAGGGCACCCAGCCCGCTGAACTTGCCCAGGCCGTTGGTTCCGGAGACCTTCCCCGTCAGCGAGGCCACGCCACGGGACAGGGTGAAGTCGACGGATGTGGTGCCGCTGGCAGCGAGGCTCACCATCCGCGACTGGAGGCCGAGGTCGTCGGAGGAGGCACTGACCAGATAGGTGCCAGGGGTCGTGAGTCCGGATACGGACCACGAGCCCACCGCACCAGTGGTTGCCGTGCGGGTGGTCAAGGTGCTGGTGCCGTCCGTCAACGTGATCTCGACTCCGCCGACCGCGCCGCCCGGCCCCCGGACCGTGCCTGAGAGCCGGCCTTCTCCGGCGGTGAGCTCGGTCTTGAACGGGGTCGCGGCCGCTTCGGCGCCGGTCACCAGGTAACGAAGGGTCTGATAGCCGGGCTTGCTGAAGGTGACGAGGTAGCGGGCCTCCGGATCGATCCCGGCGAAGGCCCAGGTGCCGTCGGACTCCGGCGTGGTGCTCCGGGTGCGCTGGGCGGTGCCGGCTTTCTCGACGGGCAGTGCGGCCGCCCAGACCTTGCCTCCCGTGGTGCCGGTGGCCTGCGGAGTCAGGCCGAGGCGGGTGGCGGCAGCCGCGGCCGCCGCAGAGACGAGTTTCCAGGCCGCGACGGCCGGGGTGACGACGGCGAGGTCCGCGTGTCCGGTCTGAGGCAGGAGTGCCGCCTGGCTGGAGCTGGCGCTGGAGCTCTTGTCCGTGGTGGCAGCCGAGTCGGCCAGGGCCGATGCCGGACTGATCGAGATGGTCACGCCGTCGGGGGTCGCCCCGGAGACCAGGCCGCCGATGCGGAGGTCGTCCGTGGCACTGGTCTCGCTGCCCTTCTTGTCCCCGGCAGTCGTCGCGGCACCGGCATCGGAGCCGGTTCCCGCAGCAGCACCCGCAGCGTCCCCGCCCGTGGCGGCGCTACCGTCCTCTGCGGGGCCGTCCGGAGACTGCGACTCAGCCACCGTGGCCGTGGTGGTGCGGGATTCCTTGATCTTCTCGGACACCAGGGGCACCACCCCGAGGGTCGCGACGCCCCACAGCACGAAGACGGAGGCGAGGGCCACGATCCGCATCGCACCCGATGGCAGCAGGGGCCGGCTCTGGAATGAGCCGTCGAACCGGGAGGGCCGCTGGTTGCCGGTGGCCAGGATCGTGAACTTCCGCCGCGACGAGGCATGGAGCAAGGCCGGCCGGCGCACGCGCAACCGAGCGGGCACGGTGGCCGTCTGATGGGGCGGCACGTGGATGGACCTCCGGCCCAGGTGCACGCTCAGAGGGGCGTCGCTGAGCGATTCGAGCTGCACCTCGCTGGCATGCTGGCCCGAGTTGACGATGACGACCTTGACCTTGCGGCCCAGCAGGCCGCGGGCATCGGCGGGCTCCACGCTGAGGACGAGGTCGGCGTCGGCGTCCACGCGCCACGAACCGGAGACCACCGTCCGGCTCGGGCTCTGCGGATCGGCGGGGCGGGCCGCAGAGCCCCCCTGCGGGGCCGCGGTGACCTCCACGACGAAGGGGTAATCGCCCTCGGCCGATCCGGGGGTCGGAGCGACGGGCAGCTCGAAGGTGACGGTCTGATCCACGGCCACGGCAGGCATCACCGCCGGAGCGGGGACCCAGGTCTGTTCCAGGCCGCGGATCCGCACGATGACGTCCTGCGGCGCGGCGGAGACGTTGCGCACGTGCACCCGGAGCCGGGCGGGCTCGGCGGACTGCGGCCGCGGTGCGACCTCGATGGTCACGCTGGGGGCATCGCTGCCGGTGCGCTCTGTGGGATGGGACATCGTCGCTCCTGGGCCTCTAGAGGCTGACGTCGAAGGTGTGGGCTGCGCTCGCAGACAGCGAGATGGGTGTGGACGTCGCCAGGACCGTGCCGCCGGGCGCGGATCGCACCTCGACGAGGTAGTGCTCTGGTGCGTCGACTTCGGTGAAGGCATACGTGCCGTCGGAGCGAGTCGTCGTGGTGGCCGCGGCACCGGCCGCCGTGCCGTACTGCGAGGCCCGGTAGAGGTTCACGGTCAGGCCGGCGGCCGGATCGCCGCCTGCGGTCAGGATCGTTCCGGTGATCCGTGCCGGTGCGACCAGAACAGGGTTGTAGGTGCGGTGCTGCCCCGCTGCCAGGGTGAGGACCGTCGAGGTCGCGGTGGTCCCGGCCTGGGTGAAGGTGGCGGTGTAGGTTCCCGGCGGGAGGTTGTCGATGGCGTATCGCCCCCGTTTGCTCGCCGGGGTCGACGCGGAGGTCACGACTCGTTGGATGGTCCCCGAGCTGAGGGTGAGGGTGACGTTCCCGGCTGGGCTCACCGTCCCCGAGGTACCCGTCTGCCTGACGATTCCGGACAGCGAGGCCTTGGCCGGCTGCAGGGTCGCATTGACGGCCGAGGCGCTTGCGGCGCCCTGAGTGGCGGTGCCGAAGCCGTCGATCTTCACGGAGAGCACCTGGCTGGCCAGCCCGCTGCCCGAGAACGTCACGGTGTATGTGCTGGGTATCCGTAGTCCCGACACCTGCCACCGCCCGACCGGTGAGGTCGACTGGGTGACCGTCTGGACGGTCATGGCGCCGTCGGTCACGGTGACCGTCACCCCGCCCGCCGAGCCCCCCGTCACGCTGACCCGGCCGCCAAGGGAACCGGTCGACTTTCCCAGCACGGCTGAGACGCCGGTGAGCTCCTGGCCCTGGGTCAGCGACAGGCTCATGGTCACGCTGGACCGGCCGTCTGCGGTGACGACCACGGTGTAGGTCGCGGGGGTGGGGAGTCCGCGCAGGGTGAAGGACCCCACCTCGTCCTGGGTCAGGGAGACCGTCTCGACGGTGGTGTCCTCGGAGGTGGCCGTGATGGTGGCACCGCCGATCGGATTGTTCAGATCGGTGACGATTCCCTGGATCACCCCGTCGCCGTCCAGCAGCGCCAGCTCGATTCCGGTGCGATCCTCCCCTGCCGCCACGTCGGCGCGCTGCACGGTGGGGGCGAAGCCGACCTTGGAGACGATCAGGTCGTAGACCGCGGGCGAGGGCAGGCCCTTGATCTCGAAGGTGCCGTCGCTCCCGATGGGGGTGGTCGCGACCACCGCGCCCTCCGGCAGGGCACTCGCGGTGGTGTCCTGGCTGGCGCTGTCGTCCTGGGGCAGCGCCGCGCTGGCCAGCACGCCTTCGGTGAGCGGCATCTGCACGGACAACGTGGCTCCGGCGAAGTCCTCACCGGTGACCGTGCCCGCCAGGCTCGCCGGAGTCCCTCCGACGACGACCGACAGCCCGGACACGGCCTTCCCGCCGCCGAGCTCGACCGGCTGGGCCTCGCCGGCCGCCGAGGCCGCGGGGTACCAGACCGGTGAGTAGCCGGCTCCCTCGACTCGCACCAGGTAGCTGCCCGCGGGCAGTCCGGTGAGGGAGAACTGACCGGACTGGGCCGTGACGCCGGTGACCAGTGCGGTGGTGGTGTCATCCTGCGAGAACGCTCCGACGGACAGTCCCGTGACCCCCGCCCCGGTGGTGAGGTCGAGGACGGTGCCGCTGATCGATGCGGTGCCGGAGGTGGGGTCCGAGTCGCGGGCCTGGGCGACGGCCAGTGCCAGATTCCGGTCGGCAGCCGATTGGCTGACGACGGAGGACAGGGCCGCGGAGATGACGACCGCGAAGATGGTCACGGCGGCGAGCAGCCCGACCAGCGCAAGGATCCCGCGTGAGAACAGCGCCTTCTGGATGAAGATCGCGGAGCCGACCGGAGTGGGCTCGATCAGGGCGGGAGAGGCAGCTGCCACCGTCACCTGGAACGGGCGCAGCACGGCGTCCCCGGCGATCTTGCGGCGGGCCTTGGCACGGATGGTGATGGGCTGTGAACTGCCCGGGTCGAGGTGGAAGTGCCGCGGCTGGTAGGTGAAGGAGGTCTTGGCCTCGGGGTCGACGGCCTGCAGGCGCCCTCGCTGCGGCGCGTTCCCCTCGTTGGTCACCGTGGCCGTGAACTCGGCGGCACGGCCGCCGGTCACCGTGGCCGGGTCCAGGGTCAGCGCGAGCCGCGGCGCGACCGGGACCTCCAGGACGATGTCGTCGATGGCCAGGCTCCCGGGCCGGGCGATGTCGCGCACCTGGACCGAGATCTGACGCTGCCCGGCCGGGGTGCCGGGTGGCAGGGTGATCAGGATGCGCGCGGGAGTGCTCTCACGAGGAAAGAGCCGGGGCTCGGGCTGGTCGATGGTGACCCAGGACGGATCGGCACCCAGCACGCGCAGCGAGTACCCGACGATCACGTCCGACGGGTTGGTGACGGTGACCAGGATCTCCACCGGGAGGGACGCCGTGGCCACCAGGCGGCGAGGGGAGAGCTCGACGTGCATGTCAGCCTGCCTCGGGCAAGGAGAGGTCCTGGCGGAGTGCGCGTCCCGCGGTCACGGTCACGACTGCGGTGGCGACGGTACGGCCAGAGTCGTCGAGGGCGCTGAGCGTGTAGGTGCCCGAGCTCAGGCCGTCGATCTCATAGCTTCCCCGGGCGAAGTCGCCGGTTGCGGTGGAGATCGTCGTGCGTACTGCATCGCCATCCGTGAGCTGTACGCTCACCCCGGCCACGCCGGTGCCGCCGGACAGGATCCTGCCGTGCACCGATCCCACCGCCGACCGCAGCGTCACGTCGACGCTGCCCGAGGGCGCCGCGAGGCTCAGGACGACCGGGACGCTTGCCGGGGTGTAGCCGTCCACGGCGAACGTCAGCGTGTACTGGCCGGGCACGGCCAATCCGGTCATCGTGAAGCTCCCGGCGCTGCTTCCGGTCAAGGTGGTGGTCGAGGAGGCGGCCGAACCGCCGCTGGCGGTCACTGAGACATCGCCCAGCCCGGTCCCCGAGGCAGTGACGACGCGACCGGTGACCGTGCCCGCTCCGCCCGCGAGCTGGACCTGGAGATCGGTGCGGACCTCGCCCGCGGAGAGGTCGACGACACTCGTGCTGGTGGTGAAGCCCTCCTTGGTGAACGTCACCACATACGTCGCGGGCGTCGGCAGATTGGTCAGCGTGAAGGCGCCCACCTGCCCGATGGTGGGCGTGCTCACGCTGACTTCCTTGCCGTCGACGCTCGTGGTGACGGTGACGGCACCCACCGGTGTCTTCCCGTCGGTCACCGTGCCGCTGATCGACCCCTCGCCCGCTCCGAGCGTGACGTCGAGCGCATAGCGGTCCTGCCCGCCGAGCACGCGCTCGGTCCGGGTGGTGGGCTCGAATCCCTCGGCGGTGAACGTCAGCTGGTAGCTGGCGGGTGCTGACAGCCCGGTGAAGGCATAGGTGCCGTCCTCCTGTGCGACGACCGTCTTGGTCTGCGACTTCTTGGCCCCCGGCCAGGTGGGGGTGGCCTTGACGGTGATCGGGACGTCGGAGGCGGCGTCGGTGGTCCTGACCGTTCCGGTCAGCTGGGCCGGGGCCCCGACGACGGACAGGTCCACCTTGTCGGTGGCCTGCTGGGCGACCGCGGTGATCGTCGTGGCGGCCGTCGCGGACTTCGCGGTGGGGTACCAGACGGTGTCGTACCCGCTGGCGCGCGCACGCACCAGGTAGCTGCCGGGGAACAGCCCGGCGACCGTGTAGGTCCCGTCGTTCAGCGTCGCCGTCGATGAGACCAGCTTCAGGCCGCCGCGGGTCTCTCGCAGGACGTCGATGGACATGCGGCCCACCCCCTCGCCGTCCCATTGCCCGGTGACCTTCCCGGTGACCGAGGCGCCGGTTCCGGCGGCGATGGCGCCCTCCTTGGGCAGGGCGCCATCGGGGGTTGCGCCCGCGCCGTCGACGGCACCGTCCTCTCCGGCCGCACCGGCGCCCGTCGCCGCGAAGAAGGACGCCGGTGCGGTCTTGGCATAGGGGTCGACGCCCAGCACCTGCCGGATGCCGATCAGGAAGGCCAGGGCCCAGATCGCGATGATGCCCAGCAGGACCAGCACGGTGATCAGGCCTCTGCTGACGGTGGAGCGCTGGCGCAGCGTGAGCACGATGTCCGCGTCGGCGTCCACGGCGTGTGCGGCGAGGGTGATCGGGCGGTCGCGATCCGCACCGACCAGCTGGCGGGGCCCGCGTACCACCACGGTGGCGGAGACCTGGCCCCCGACCGGGACGGCCACGGTGGACGGCAGGACGGAGGTCCGCACCTTCCGGTCGGCGTCCTCGGCCCGCAGCGCGGTCTGGAGCGGGACGTTGCCGTCGTTGTGCACGGTGACCCGGAACGACGCCTTGCGTCGTGCCCGGACCAGGCTGGGAGTGGCCTCCAGATGCGCGGCGGCGCGGCGGGGGACCACCAGTTCGAGGTCGTGATGCGCATTGCCGGCCTCGGGCGCCACCCCGCCCACGACGAGCATGATCGGGTAGGTGCCGGCGGGGAAGGCCTGGGGCAGGGTGATCGTGACCGTGATCTCCCCGAGGGCGTCGGGGAACAGCGGAAGACTGGCCGGATCGGTGGCGATCAGCCCGGAGTCGATGCCCACGACCCGTACCGAGATCGAATCGATCACGGCGGAGGTGTTGATGACCTCCAGCGGGACCTGGGCGTGATCACCCGGCGGGATGTCGAGTCGGGTGATCGTGCTGCGGACCTTCATGCTCGATGAACCTCCACCGGCGGGACCGGCACCACCGAGGGCGACACCCCCTCCACCTGAGGTGCCTGCGTCTCCCAGTCGTAGGCGTCCGCGGCCACTGTGACGATCAGGGTGAACGACGCGCGCAGCGTCCCGTTCAGCGCGGTCCAGACCTCACGCGGGCGGTTCACGTCGTCACCGGCCACGGCCAGTTG
>JAATES010000075.1 GCA_015655615.1 Actinomycetales bacterium | reverse complement strand
TCGGCGCGGGATCGTGCTGCAACCCAGCCAGGAGGACGGCACGGCGTTGCTGCGCACGAACTTCCCGGTGATCCGGCCGCATCAGTTCACGCCGGGGCGCGGGTTCTACGTCGCTTCCGGTGTGACCCACAAAGTCCAGGTCCCCTGGCCCGAGCCTGCCCGATCGGGCGGCCGTGAGGGTCTGGGACCCCAGCAACACGAGCTGACGAGGAGTGCTGAGAGCTGATGGATCTGAGTGTGGATCTGCCTGGGATCGATGCGGATGGTCAGGCGATCCGGTCGATGGCGAATGCGATGCCGGCACCGGATGTGGGCCCGGTGTGTGACTGCGGGTCGACCTCGGTCAACGTGGCGGTCGAACGTGTCGTCGGTCAGATCAACGACAGCTTGTTGGGTGCGGCGGCGGAGATGTTCCGGCTCGGCGGGGTGCTCTGCGATGCGTCGCGGGCTCTTGCCGAGACCGACCGCGCGCTCGGGAGGGGTTGACCATGACGCAGTGGCTTCCTGCGACCCCTGGAACGGGTGACACGTCCGGGATCTCTGCGTTGGGCACGATGCTGGATGTCGCGGTGGATCAGTTCGCTCAGGCCGGGGACGCGTTGCGGGCTCGGCGCCCGGCGCAGATCTACCGTGCACAGTTCCTGACCGCGTTCGACCAGTGTGCTGACCCCTATCTGGCGCAGCTGAGCAGTGTCGGGGGTGCGATCGCGCGCATCGCGGACGCGCTGGCGATCTACAGCGCCGCGGTGCAGTCGATCAGCGAGCGGGCTACTGCGGTGCAGAGTCAGGGGCAGGATGCGCTCCAGGCACTCGCGAGCGCCAACAGGTGTGTGGCGGCGGCCAGGCTGCCGGGTGTGAGCACCTCGGCAGCCACGATGGGCGTGTATCGCGCCAACGTCGTGTCCGCGCAGGACCGGTGCACGCGGATCGCTGCGGCGATGCAGTCTCTGGCCGATGAGCGCAGCACCGCCGACGCCGCCGTGCTGCGCGCTCTTGACGGCGAGTGCCTGTCCTCCTCCTGGTCGACGACGGGTGCGGCGTTGGCGGCCGGTGGCTTGTCCCGCCCGGACCTGATCACCGCCGCGTCGATGACCGCCGCCCTGGTCGACCTGACGCGTGTGGTGACCAGCGGCAAGGCCAGCGCGGCGGACCTGGCTGCATTGACGGCCTACCTGAGCGCGTTGCAGGGCGATCCGCGAGCCGCGGATGCCTACTTCCGTGCGCTCGGCGGGCGCGGGGCGGTCGATCTGGTCAATGCCCTGGGGGATGGCGTCTACGCCGGTGGCATCGATGCGCAGGTCGCGCTCGATGCGGCCATCGCGGTCCGAGCGTTGTTGTCGGTGGCCTCCCGGCACTGGGAGGGCGACCGTGCGCAGGAGTTCGCGAACCAGATGCTTGATGCCCTCGACGGGGCGGGCGCGGTGGCGTTCTTGTTCGGTGACGCGATGAACCACCCGTTGGGTGAGGCTCTCACGGTCGCGATGCTTGACCTGTTCGACGAGAACGAGCGGATCAACGGCAACGTGTGGATGTCTTTGTCGCCCGGTGGTGGGTTGATGTTGACGAACTTGCAGGGCCTGGGTATTCCCGGTCGGGGCATCGATCCGGTCTCGGCGGTCCTGGAGACGTTGGGTCGCTATCCGGATGCCGCCCTGGACTGGGTCAGCGCCGACCTGCTGCAGTGCACGGCAGAGGGCACCGTGGGCCGGATCGAGTACTGGTTCGGGCAGCGCTCGTGGGACAGCGACGGGTACCAGGGTGTCGGCGGGCTGTGGGCGGGGATGCAGAACGCGACCGGGGCCGATCTGAGCGACGGGTACGACCCCGTGGCCTGGCGCCGGCTGCAGACCGCGAACGCGCATGTCTGGGAGGCACTGGCGCTCAGTGATCGGTTCGAGGTCTCGACGGTGTCGGCGTTCGGCGCGTCCTATCTCGCCGACGCGCTCGCCTCTCAGCTGCTCGTCATCGGGACCATCGCCGTGGCCGCGGAGACAGAGGTGTTCGGCCTTGACCCTGGTGAGGTCCTTCAGGATGTCGCGCTGCCGTGCGTCGGGTCTCGGTGGATCCCGTTGATCCCGGCCGACTACCTGTATCGGGTGTTCGGGATCGCGGCGTCCTACGAGCACACGCGCGAGGGTCTCGGGGTGGCGATCGCGAACTTGCAGGACGCTCTGACGTCCAGCGGGCGGGGTTCGATCGTGACGAATCTTGACGTGGCTGTCGGTCTGCAGGCGATCAATGACGGGACCTCTGGTGGTGCGGACCTGGCAGGGGCCGCTGCGCGTGACGCGCTGATGGGGCAGAACGTGGACGCCCTGGCCAACGCGGTGAGCATCGTCACCTCGCTCAGGGTCGCCAACCCGGTGCTCGGGATCGTGGTCGGTGAGGGGATCAGTGCGGGGAGCAGCGCCGTCAAGGACTGGTCCTCGGTCTATGAGGATGTGCGGGCCCAGGTGCGGGGGCAGAACACCACGCAGCGGGAGGTCGTCAGGCAGGCTGCTGCGGACTATGCCGCGCAGGCTTTCACTCCGGAGGACTGGGTCAATGCACGCCAGTTCATCGGTCAGTCGCCGGACGCCAGCGACGGCCAGGTCGCCAACGGCTATGGCAAGAGGTTCGAGATCAGTGCGGGGTATGCCGAGGGTATTGCTGCGATGACCGGTGCTGAGCTGCGTCAGAGTCTGGCCGACGCACAGTCGAATAACGAGAAAGGAAAATGACGGGTGAGCGAGAGGAATGGGAGTGTGGCCGGACGCGCGATGGCCGGGCTGCTGGGGGCGTGCCTGGTGCTTGCGGGTTGCACTCAGGAGGTGGTGGCGGATCCGGTGACTGATCCGGGGTTCGTGTTGGGGCAGTCGCGGGCTCCGGCGGTGCACTGGCCCGAAGGAAAGCCTGAGGATGATGTCGAGGACGTTGACGCGTCGTGGGTGGCGACGTTGCGGGAGTGGGACCTGCTGGTCAATGCCTCGGTGGTCGTGGGCGACTTCTCCGACGCACGTCTGAACGAGCTCGACCAGTGGCCGGTGACAGCCGCCTACTCCGGCGCGCTGCTGATCCGGCTGGCGCAGGCCGTCTACTACCAGTCCGTCGGCAGGGCGCAGTACCCGGGGGGTCCGACTCCGATGATCGTGGAGGAGGTCGAGCACGTCGATGGTGAGGTGCTGGTCACGGTTTGTAGTGCATCGCGATGGTACGGGTTCCGGACCGTGCCGGATCTTGAGGGTATGTGGCGGGAAAAGGGCAGTCGCACCACGTTCGCGCTCGTCGAGCAGGACGGGACCCAGGTCGTGCTCAATCGTGAGGTGTCGGACGATAAGTGCTCGTTGAAGTCGGCCAGGGTCGGGTTCTTCGATCCCGCCCCGGCATACGGACAGGCTCCGTCCGGCCCGATCTTCGGCAGAGAGGGTCAGGTGATCGACCCCGAGGACTGCGCCATGCTGGGGAACGAAGTCATCGATACGTGGCGGGCATCTGACTAGCGTCCGCACGGTCTTCCTTGAGCCGGGACATGTCGGAGCACCCGTGTGATGCGGCATCGGCTTGCGGCCACATCAGGATCTACGCCGAGGCCGTCAGCCACGCGCATCGGGCCGCTCTGGACACGATCTTCGGCGCTCATGACCACGACGGTCTGCCAGCAGCTGCTCGGTAGCGCGGCGGAGATGTTCCGGATCGGGCAGGGCGCGATCGACGCCGCGCAGGTCTACGAGATCACCGACGCCGGACTGTAGGAGGAGGACTCATGCGGTGGACGAACCAGGACCCTGGCGCCGGGCTCGACCGGTTCCCGGGGGCCGGTCAGGAGCTCACTGCCGCTCAGGTGCGTCAGGCGCAGACCCGCCGGACCGAGGCGTGCAGGGCGCTCAAGGCCACCACCGAGGCGATGGAGGACCTCGTTCAGCGACTCCACGATGCCGACAAGGGTCTGCTGCACGGACAGGTGACACCTGATCTGTGGCGCCGAGAGCCGGTCGAACGGTCCCTCAGACGTACCGCTCGAGGATGCTCGACTCCGCGAGCCGGGACAGCCCTTCGCGCACGGCCCGGGCCCGCTGCTCCCCGACGCCGTCGACGGCCATCAGGTCCTCGAT
>JAATES010000232.1 GCA_015655615.1 Actinomycetales bacterium | reverse complement strand
TGGGACAGCAACGTCCCATCGATGTCGAGCGCCACCAGATTCCGGACCCGGGCGGGCGTGCGGTCTTCCATCGGTCAGGACACCGGTTCCAGCACCTCCAGGCCACCCAGATACGGGCGCAGCCCGACGGGGACCCGGACAGAGCCGTCAGCCTGCTGGTGGTTCTCCAGGATCGCCACGATCCAACGGGTCGTCGCCAACGTGCCGTTGAGCGTCGCGACCGGGCGGGTCTGGCCGCCTGCCACCCGCTCCCGCACGCCCAGCCGCCGGGCCTGATAGGTGGTGCAGTTGGAGGTGGAGGTCAGCTCCAGGTAACGCTGCTGGGTGGGCAGCCAGGCCT
This sequence comes from Actinomycetales bacterium, assembly GCA_015655615.1. GTDB lineage: Bacteria > Actinomycetota > Actinomycetes > Actinomycetales > Cellulomonadaceae > Rarobacter. The sequence continues at coordinate 3,036 of JAATES010000232.1, read as the reverse complement.
CGCAGTCGAACTTTCGTGCGGCGCTGGAGCCCAGGTCTCCGGCCGCTGTGTCGATGACCCGATAAGGCAGCTCGGCCTTGGCCAGCATGTCCTCCTCCCAGGCGAGCAGCCGCTGGTGTTCCGCATCGGCGTCCTCGAGACGGGAGTAGCTGAACATCTCGACCTTGTGGAACTGATGGACCCGGATGATCCCGCGGACATCCTTGCCGTGGGAACCCGCCTCCCGGCGGTAGCACGCAGACCAGCCCGCATAGCGCAGTGGCCCCTCGCTGAGGTCGACGATCTCGCCCGAGTGGTAGCCCGCCAACGCCACTTCGCTGGTGCCCACCAGGTAGAGGTCGTCGGTGCCGAGGTGGTAGATCTCGTCGGCATGCCGCCCCAGAAAGCCGGTTCCCGCCATGATCTCCGGTTTGACCAGCGTCGGCGTGATGACAGGGACGAAGCCCGCGGCAACGGCCTGGTCGACTGCAGCGTTGAGGAGCGCCAGCTCCAGACGTGCGCCCACGCCGGTGAGGTAATAGAAGCGTGAACCCGACACCTTCGCGCCTCGGGCGGTGTCGATGGCCCGCAGGCCCTCACCCAAGGCCAGGTGGTCACGCGGCTCGAAGCCCTCGGCAGCGAAGTCCCGCGGGGTGCCGACATGCCGCACGACGACGAAGTCGTCTTCGCCACCGGGTGGCGCTCCTTCGACGATGTTCTGGATCTGCGAGAGGAGCGAATCGAGCTCCTCTCCGGCGGCTCCGGCCTTAGCCTGAAAGGACTTGACCTGGTCGGCGAGCTGCTTGGTGCGGGCGAGGAGGACCTCGCGTTCCTCGCCCTTCGCCTGGGCGACCTCTCGTCCCAGAGACTTCTGCTGCGCACGAGCCGCCTCGAAGTCGCCCAGCGCGGACCGCCGGGACGTGTCCGCCGCCAGAACCGCGTCGACGATCGCAGGGTCCTCGCCCCGCGCGATCTGGCTGGCACGAACGACCTGGGGATTGTCTCGGAGCAAGGCGATGTCGATCACTGTGCAAGGGTATCCGGTCACCGTCTACCGTGGGGGGATGAAGGTTCCAGGGTGGGAAGTCGTCGTGGCGATCGGTATCTCGCTGATCGCGCTGGTCCTCGCGGTCATTGCCCTGCGCCTTGCCCGAGGCGCCCGGACCCGTCCCGCGGGCGTGCGATCCGAGCCGTTCGCCGACACCTATGCGTTCATCATCAATCCGTCCAAGCCCTCCAGCGCCGGCGTGCGCGAGCAGATCGAGTCCACCTTCCATCTTCGAGGGCTGCCCGCACCGCTGTTCTTCGAGACCACGGAGGAGGACCCCGGCGTCGGGCAGACGCACGCTGCACTGCGTGCCGGCGCTGACGTGGTGGTGGCGTCGGGCGGTGACGGCACGGTCCGCGCCGTCGGAGCGGCACTCGCCGGCACCGAGCACGTGATGGGCCTGCTCCCGCTGGGCACGGGGAACCTGCTGGCCCGCAACATCGACATCGATGTCGGCAGTGTCAGCGCAGCGTTGGACACGTTGCTCGCCGGCGCAGTCCGGCGGATCGACGTGGGCCGCCTCGCCATCACCCGAACGGCGCCAGACGAGTCTGAGGATCGGGCCGACGAGGGCAGTACTCACCTCTTCCTGGTGATCGGCGGTATCGGCTTCGATGCGGCGATGATCGCCGACACCAGCTCTGATCTCAAGGACAAGGTGGGATGGGTCGCATACTTCATGGCAGGAGTGCGTCATCTGCACTCCCAGCGCACCGAGGTCCGGATCAGGATCGACGATCGCGAGCCCACCGAGACGACGCTCCGCACCCTGCTGGTCGGCAACTGCGGCAAGCTCCCCGGCGGGTTGACCCTGCTCCCGGACGCCCAGATCGATGACGGGAAGCTGGACATCGCCGCCCTGGATGCGCGCGTCGGGCTGATGGGCTGGGCCCAGTTGTTCGGCGAGGTCGTCCTGCAAGGCGTGGGATTGCGCAACGACCAGACGAAGAAGATCGGGCGGATCGACCACACGACCGGAAAACGGATCACCGTCGAAGTCCTGCAGGGAGATCAGCAGGTCCAGGTCGACGGCGACGTGCTGGGCCGGGCCGAGGAGATCGAGGTCTGGGTGGAGCCTGGAGCCCTCTTGGTCCGCGCTCCGTTACCCGGGTGAGGATTCTCGTACACGGGCGGACCGTGATGGGATTGCTGGCCACTCTCGCCACCGTCTTCCTCGGCACCGGTGCGTGGACCGTAGCAGCCGCGGACGCTGCCGGCGCCGCATCAGCGGACGCCGCCGAGCGCACCGTCGTGATCGGCCTGGCCGGAGTCACTTGGCCGGACGTCGCCGACGATCGCCCAGGCAGCGCCTTCCGCGCTCTCGCCGACACCTGGTGGACAGCCAACCAGGTCGCGCGCTCGACGGGGTCGAGCAGTTGCCCCGCCGACGGCTGGCTCGCGCTCTCCAGCGGCGCTCGCGTGTGGGACCGGGTCGCTGGCGGCTGCCGGAAGCTGGACTCCTCGTTGATCACCGAAACCGGGCCGTCCGCCTCCCGTGGACAGACCGGAGCGCTGGCGGCCACGGTGGTGAACTGGTCAGCACTCGCCACCGGGGTGGCCGGCAGCTCCCCCGCAGCCCGGCTTGGAGTGCTGGCTGATCAGGCCAAGGCGTCCTCCCTCACAACCGCCGCGATCGGCCCGGGGGCGGCCTTGGCGCTGGCTGACAACCAGGGTGTCGTCGCCGGAAGCACCTTCCTGCCCGACGGGCTGCCCGCCCTCCGTGACGCATCTGAACAGGCGGCTCGCACGGCGGCCCTGACCGTGGTCGACCTCACCCTCGACGGCGCGCCCACGACCCTCGCCACCTACGATCAGAGGCTGGCAGCAGTCCTGGACGGGCTGCGTGCCGTGGATCCTGACCTCAGCGCAACCACGGTCACCGTGAGCTCGCTGGCAGACGGGTTCGATTCCGAAGGTGCCCGTGCCATGCAGGTCTTTGCACGCCACCTGCCGGGGCGGGACGGGCCTGGAGTGATCACGTCGGCCGCCACGCGCCAGCCCGGCCTGGT
>JAATES010000123.1 GCA_015655615.1 Actinomycetales bacterium | reverse complement strand
TTCATGGTGCACGAGCCCAGCGGGATCATCGTCCGGTCGAGGGCGAGGTCCTTGTCCGAGAGCCTGCGCAGGTAGCGCATCATCGCGGTCTCGTTGCGGTACAGGTGGAAGACGGGATGAGTGAGGAAGTCGCCGGTACGCACCGCCCAGTCGGGAAGGTCCGCGCCCGGACTGCCGGTTGCTCGCCTGGTGTCCTGCGCCCTGGTGTCCTGCGCCCTGGTGTCCTGCGCCCTGGTGCCCTGCGCCCTGGTGTCCGTGAGGGCTGCGATCAGGCTGTCGAGGATGGCCGGGGTGGTGGTCTCGTCAGCGGAGATCTGGATGTGGTCGCCGTCAGCCACATAGAGGTTGACCCCGACGGCCTCGGCCGCCGCACGAAGGGCCTCGGCCCGGCCGGCGGCGTGAAGGCGGACGGTGTCGAAGAACGTCCCGTGAACGACCTCGAAATCCGCCTGCGCGAGGCGTCGAGCCAGCTCAGCCGCGTGGTCATGGACGCGCCGCGCTATCGCCGTGAGCCCCTCGGGGCCGTGGTAGACCGCATACATCGACGCGGTGATGGCCAGCAAGGCCTGCGCTGTGCAGATGTTGCTGGTCGCCTTCTCGCGACGGATGTGCTGTTCCCGGGTCTGCAACGCCAGTCGGTAGGCGGTCGCGCCGTCCACATCGACGCTGACCCCCACCAGCCGGCCCGGCATCGAGCGTTCCAGTCCCTTGCGTACCGCCATGAAGGCCGCATGCGGACCCCCGAAGAACAACGGGACGCCAAAACGCTGCGAGGAGCCGACCGCCACGTCGGCACCGAGCTCGCCCGGCGAGGCAAGCAGGGTCAGTGCCAGCAGGTCGGTGGCGATGGTCACCAGTGCACCGTCAGCCTTGGCCTCGGCCACCACGGGTGCGAGGTCTCGGACCACGCCGCTCGCACCCGGGTGCTGCAGCACTACGCCCAGGATCGGCACGCCGTCCGCAAGTGTCCCGTCTGCCGTCAGTCGCTCGCGGGCAGCCGCAAACCCGCCTGTGACGGCGGTCACCACCACGCGGTACCCGGCTGCCTGCGCCCGCTGTTCGACCACGCGCCGGGTCTGCGGGAAGAGGTCCTCGTCGACCAGCACCGCCCCCTCGCCCCCGCGGGGACGGCGTGCGCCGACTCGCACCATCAGGGCCACCGCCTCGGCGACCGCCGTCGCCTCGTCCAGCAGCGAGGCTCCGGCGATCTCCAGCCCCGTCAGATCGCTGACCACGGTCTGGAAGTTGAGCAACGCCTCGAGGCGCCCCTGGGAGATCTCCGGCTGGTACGGCGTATAGGCCGTGTACCAGGCAGGGGACTCGAGCACTCCGCGCCGGATGACCGCAGGGGTGAGAGTGCCGTAGTAGCCCTGGCCGATCATCGAAGTGGCCACGACATTGCGGTCGGCAATGACCCGTAACTCCGCGAGAGTCTGGGGCTCGCTCAGCGCCGGCGGGAGGTCCAATGGCTCGTCGAGACGGATGGAGTCCGGCACGGCGGCCTCGGTCAGGGCGTCCAGGCTCGAATAGCCGAGGGCCTCGAGCATGGACGCGATAGCGGGAGAGTCCGGCCCGATGTGGCGCACCTCGAAGGAGCCATCGGCAGGGGAAGCGGGAAGGTGAGCAGGAGTGGTCACGGAGACTCCGACATCGAAAGGGACTGCTGGCGGATGCTGCAGGGCCCTCCCCGCTCTGTCATCCAGCGACCTGCCAGCGGCAAGGTGACTGACCTGAGAGTTTGACCGGACGCCGGCGCGGTGGCGCCGACGCGGGCTTGCCCCGTCGGTGGGCGCCAGCCCGGTGGACCAGGCCGACGTCGCTTTCCAGAGGTGCCTCGCCGCGGCGGTACGGATGCCTGAGAGATTCCCGGGGAGGGTTTGCTCCTTCGGCGCCTGATCCGCTGAGCTCCGCTCAGCACACCAGGGCTCTCCCGCTGCGGTTCGATCGGCTCATGCTGTGTGGCCCCATCGTACCTTCCCCGGGAGCGGCTCCGTGTGGCGACGTCGCGAGATGAGACCTCACACCGCCGGGGCGGGTACCGCGGGAGCTACCCCCGCTGCCATTTCTCGATGCGAGCGCATGCCTCCTGCACGTTCGAGGCGCCTGCCGCCAAGCTCACCCGCACCCAGTCCTGACCGTGGACGGAGTCGAAATCCGTGCCGGGCGTCAAGGCCACCCCCGCCTCGGCGAGCAGTCGGGAGCAGTATTCCGGCGATGACATGCCGCTGGCCGTGATGTCGGCGTAGAGGTAGAAGGCCCCGTCAGGCGGCGCGACCTGCCGCCATCCCAACCGGGGCAGGGCCGCGAGCACCACATCACGCGCCGCACCATAGCCCGCCACATCGGCGGCGGCCGCGGCATAGCCCTCCTCACCGAGCGCAGCGATGGCGGCGTACTGCGCGAGCGCCGGCGGGCACAACGTGACATTGCCCGCGAGGGCGTCCACCACCGGCACCAGATCGTCCGGGAGCACCAGCCACCCCAGGCGCCATCCCGTCATCGACCAGTACTTCGAGAACGAGCTGACGACGATGGCACCGGACGCCGTCTCCTCGACAGCGCTCGCCCCCGGCCAGGAGGCCTGGTCGTACACGATGCCGTGATAGATCTCATCACTGACCAGCCGGACCTGGTGATCAGCGCACCACCGCGCGATCTCCGCCAGTTCGGCATGGGACATCATGGTCCCGGTGGGGTTCGCGGGGCTCGCCACGATCAGCCCTGCGAGCGGCCCGGCAGCCGAGGCTGCGCTGAGGGCCGCCGCATCGAGCCGGTAGCCCTGCTGCGGACCGCAGTCGATCTCGACCACCTCACACCCGAGTGCGATCAGGATGTTCTTGTACGCCGGGTACCCGGGCCGGGCCAGTGCCACCCGGTCGCCGACGTCGAACGCCGCCAGAAAGGCCAGCAGGAACCCCCCTGACGATCCGGTGGTCACCGCAATCGAACCGGAATCGACGGTCGCCCCGTACCACCGGTGATAGTGCTGCGCCAAGGCGATGCGCAATGCTGGCGCACCCAGCGCCTCGGTGTACCCCAGGTCGCCCTCCGCCAGAAGCTCCGTCGCCCGGCTCCGGACCACCTCGCTTGCTCCGGTCACCGGCTCGCCCACGCACAGGCTCACGATCGACTCGCCCGCCTGAGCACGGGCCTTCGCCTCCGCCAGGATGTCCATCACCGCGAAGGTGGGCACGCGGGACCGCCGGGAGATCTTCATGACTCCATCATCGCGCGCACATACTCCACCACGCCCTCCGCACCGTCCGAGATCTGCGCCAAAGCGACCTCGAAGTCCTCCGCCCCGCCGTACCAGGGGTCCGCGATATCCCAGTCACTCGACTCCCCGTCCAGATCTGCCGCTCCGGCCGCGACACCCGGGTCGAAGGTGCGGTACATCCGGATCGCGGGATCCGCCCCACGCGGCACCAGCCGGTGCAGCACCCGGGCGTGCTGGGCGGTCATGGGCAGGACGAGGACGCCCTGTCCGAGTTGGTCCGGGCGGACCTGACGAGCACGATGGCCCGGCAACGGATCGAAGCCATGACGGGTGAGCACCGCGGCAGCGCGGGGATCGATCGGTCGTCCGACTTCACTGGACGCGACCGCCGTCGAGTCGACGTGCACCCGCCCGGCCATACCGGCAGCGCTGAGTCGTGCCCGGAGGACCGACTCAGCCATCGGTGAGCGGCAGATGTTTCCAGTACAGACGGTCATGATGCGTGCAATCGGCAAGGACACGTCCCGAGTGTCCCATCTGCGGGACCTAGGCCGCATGTTCCTGTGCGAACACAGGATACGATGACGCATCCATATTTTCTCCCGAAGATGCAGAGGGGATCTCACCTTGTCCACCCGATACCGGACCACTTCAGTCATCGCCGCCACGGTGGCCTTCGGCCTCGCACTGGTCGCCGCACCATCGGCCCAGGCGGCGCCCACCCAGATCGCCAAGGACCGCCAGGCGGTCAACGCGGTCGCCCGCAGCTTCCTGACACTCACGAGTGATGCGCCCCGTGCCGCGGCGACTGTCACGGCGCTGAAGACCGCCGGCTACGACATCACCGTTGCCGCTCAGGCCACCGCACTGTCGAACCTCATCGACTCGGCAGCCTTCCCGGGCTCCGCCGTCGACGCGGTGTTCACGCAGTACTACGGAACAGCCCCCGCCCTGGCCTTCCAGGCCGGTGTCAGTGTCCCGGTGCTCCGCTCGGATGTCGCGCTCGCGTCCATCGTCACCTCGCCGAGCTACCAGGCGGCCGGGATCGCCAACGCTGCGAGCCTCCTGGGCTCGCCGACCGGATGGGCCGTGGGGTCCTCGACTGCGACGATCTATGACGCCGACCTGGTCAAGGCCTTCCAGTCCGACGAGCCGTATGCGACTCAGCTCTCCCTCGTGAAGAAGAGCGGCACGTGGCTCGTCGACCTCGACAGGTTCGCCGACGGCACCACCTACAGAAGCCCCCGGCCATCAAGACCACCCTCTCGGGCTGGAAGGCCAAGACCGTCAAGGTCAAGAAGGGTAAGAAGGCCAAGTCGCAGAAGCTCGTCGTGGCTGCCGCCACCGGCTCCGTCACCCTGCAGTCCAAGGCCGGGAAGAAGTGGAAGAAGGTCAAGTCCTACAAGGTCAACACCTCCACCGGCAAGGTGACCATCGCCTTCCCCAAGCAGAAGAAGGCGGG
>JAATES010000266.1 GCA_015655615.1 Actinomycetales bacterium | reverse complement strand
CGGCACTCGATGCCTTCCCGCTGGCCGCGGATGCCTTCGCCGCCGGAGCCTTGCCGCTCGCTCGCGAGGCTCGCCGTGCCCGGGGTGCTGTGGCAGCTTCAATCGTCGGCTTCTCACCCGTGCCCAGCTCGCCGAGGACGTCCAGGGCAGCGGTGGCCTCCGCCTCCGTGCCCCCTTCCGTCTGACGACGGGCCGCACGTCGGGCCTTCGCAGGAGCGGCGACCTTCGGCGCCGGAGTCGTCTCCGTGGCCGACTGCTGGGCAGGGGCTGACGACTCCCCGGGGACCGACGCGACAGATGCCCTCTTGGATGCGGCCTCTCCTGCCTCTGGCGTGCCAGCGGCCGCCACCGGTGCCGCGACACTGCGCGTCGCCCGGCGTCGCGGCCGCTTCACGGGGCCGTCCTCGAGGTGAGGGGTGGTGGTCGGATCCGGCGTTGACTCCAGGGTCACAATCTGCTCCAGGTCAGGCGACTACGCCCCACACACGCGCACTCACCGTCAGGTGTCGTCATTCGCTCTCAGGCGAGGACGGAAGTCGTCGGCACGGGGCTGCGACGACCGGCGGCCGGGCGGCACACCCTCACCGGCAAGCCGGGCGGCGGCGCTCCAGAACGTACGGTCAATGCTGCTTGCACTCCGTGTTCGTGGTGACTGCCGGTTGGTGTGGACCACCTGCAGTCTCATCCATTATTGCATAGCCCCTCCACTCCGGCCGCAGGTTGCTGACACTCCTGTGCCGGACCTCACATTCCCTGCCCGCAGGGACCTTGGTCCCGGGTTCAAAGAGGCCAGACCATTACCGTCCTTTTAGGAGGAGGCGCACCCCTATGTCGCCTTTCTCCGCATCTCTTCCGGTCACCTCCACCCGGAACCGAGCCCCCAGGAGATTTGGCGTGGACGTCCTCGATCTGGCCCGCTGGCAGTTCGCCATCGTCACCGTGTACCACTTCATTTTCGTGCCGCTGACCATCGGGCTCGCTCCCCTGGTCGCGATCATGCAGACGGCGTGGGTGCGTACCGGCAACGATCGCTGGCTCAAGCTGACCAAGTTCTTCGGCAAGCTGCTGCTCATCAACTTCGCCCTGGGCGTCGTCACCGGGATCGTCCAGGAGTTCCAGTTCGGTATGACCTGGAGCGAGTACTCGCGGTTCGTGGGAGACGTCTTCGGCGCCCCGCTGGCCATGGAGGCCCTCGCGGCGTTCTTCATCGAGTCGACCTTCCTGGGCCTGTGGATCTTCGGGTGGGACAAGCTGCCCAAGAAGCTCCACCTCGCCATGATCTGGCTGGTGGCCATTGCGGTGAACCTGTCGGCATTCTTCATCCTGGCCGCCAACTCCTGGATGCAGCACCCGGTCGGCACCACCATCGCCCAGCGCGGCGACACCACCCGGGCCGAGATGACCTCCATCGGGGACGTGCTCACGAATTCCACCCTGTGGGCGGCCTTCCCCCACACGGTGACGGCCGCATTCGTCACGGCCGGGACCTTCGTCACAGCCATCTGCGCGTGGTGGATGGTCCGCCTGATGCGCTCCGGCAAGGCCGCCGATGCGACTATCGCGCGAGACGTGTACCGGCCAGGCCTTCGCTTCGGCGCCATCGTCATCCTGATCGCTGGAGTCGGACTCGCCCTGACCGGCGATGTCCAGGCGAAGCTGATGTTCCAGCAGCAGCCGATGAAGATGGCCTCCGCCGAGGCACTGTGCGAGACCGAGAACGGAGCAGCGTTCTCGATCCTGTCCATCGGGGACCTCAACAACGATTGCGAGGGAGTCACCCGGGTTCTCTCGCTTCCCGGACTGACCTCGTTCCTCGCCGACGGCACCTTCGACTCCACGATCAAGGGTGTCAACGACCTGCAGGCGGACTACACCGCCAAATACACCGACTCCGCGGCCGGCGGCGAGCAGATCAGCTACATTCCGAACCTGGCACTGACCTATTGGAGCTTCCGGCTGATGATCGGGCTGGGAGCCGGATCGGCGCTGCTCGGCGTGGCGGCCTTGTGGATGACCCGCAAGGGCCGGGTCACGGACTCGATCTTGCTCTCCCGACTAGGGCTCGTCGCGCTTCCGATGATCTTCGTCGCCTCGAGCTTCGGCTGGATCTTCACCGAGATCGGCCGTCAGCCCTGGGTGGTCGCTCCCAACCCCACTGGCGTGGACGGCGTCTGGCTGCTGACCGCTCGCGGAGTCTCCCCCATCGCGCCCGGGCTCGTCCTCACCTCGATGATCGCCTTCACGATCGTGTACAGCGTCCTCGCGGTCGTCTGGTACCGGCTCATGCATCGATACACCATCGAGGGCGCTCCCCTTCAGGTCGAGGATGTGTCCCCTGAGCGGATCGGCGGCACACCTGGTGGCGCCGAATCCGACGACAGCCCGCTGTCGTTCGCCTACTGACCACCGGATCGCCGAGAATAGGAGCTGCACGACATGGACCTCGCAATCGTCTGGTTCGTCCTCATCGCGGTCCTGTGGACCGGGTACCTGGTACTGGAGGGCTTTGACTTCGGTGTCGGCATGCTCGTGCCGATCCTGGGCCGCAACGACAAGGAGCGGCGCGTCCTGATCAACACGATCGGCCCGGTCTGGGATGGCAACGAGGTCTGGCTGCTGACCGCTGGCGGTGCGACGTTCGCCGCATTCCCCGAGTGGTACGCCACGTTGTTCTCGGGCTTCTACCTCCCCCTGCTGCTGATCCTGCTGGCGCTGATCGTGCGGGGAGTCTGCTTCGAGTACCGGGGGAAGATCAAGGATCCGGGCTGGGCCGCCTGGTGCGATCGCGGCATCATCGCCGGCTCGTGGATTCCTGCGATCCTCTGGGGAGTCGCCTTCGCCAACCTGGTCCGAGGCGTCGAGCTGGACGCCAACCATACCTACGTCGGAGGATTCTGGGCCCTGCTCAATCCGTTCGCCCTGCTGGGAGGGGTCGTGACGCTGCTGCTGTTCCTGCTGCACGGTTCCGTCTTCCTGGCACTGAAGACCGATGGAGAACTGCGCGCGAGGGCCAACACACTGGCCGGCCGGCTCGCGGTGGCGGCCATCGTGGCAGCCGGAGCCTGGGCCGTGTGGGCCCAGCTGGCCTTCTCGGTGCCGTGGACCTGGGCCGCGGTCGTGGTCGCGGCAGGCGCGCTCATCGGAGTGTGGCTCGCCAACGCGAAGGGTCGCGAGGGCTGGGCGTTCCTGTTCTCCGCGGTGGCCATCGTGGCAGCCGTGGTGCTGATCTTCGGATCGATGTACCCCGACGTGATGCCGGCCTTCAACCCGGAGAACTCCCTGACCATCTCCAACGCCTCGTCCAGCGACTACACGCTGAAGATCATGACGTGGGTGGCCGTCGCGCTGACCCCGGTCGTGCTGATCTACCAGGGCTGGACCTATTGGGTGTTCCGCAAGCGGATCTCCACCGCGCACATTCCCGAGCCCATCGGCCTGAGCATGAAGCCGGAAGGCTCTGTCACCCATGTGTGACACGCTTCGCCTGTGAAACCCCTTGATCCGAAGCTGCTGCGATTCGCCGCACCAGCACGTCGTTACGTGGCTCTCACCGCCGCACTGGGCGCACTGACCGCTGCCCTGATCGTGGTGCAGGCGCTGGTGCTGGCGCACGTGGTGGCACCCGTCGTCGGGCACCAGGCCGGGCTGGCAGAAAGCCGCAGGCTGCTGGGCTGGCTGGCCGTGATCTTCGCTGCCCGCATCGTGCTCACGTGGGCTCAGGAACGATTCGGGCAGCGCGCGGGGGTCGACCTGGTCGCCGACCTGCGCAGTCAAGTGGTGGCACGCTCAGTGGCACTAGGCCCGCGATGGCTCGCCGAAGGGCGTGGCCCCGAGGTGGTCACGCTGGCGACGCGTGGACTCGATGACCTACAGCCTTATGTCACGCGGTACCTGCCGCAATTGCTGCTGGCCGCAACGGTGACTCCCGCGAGCCTGCTGGTGGTGCTCCGGCTGGACTGGCTGGCAGCCCTCATCATCACCGTGACCTTGCCGCTGGTGCCTCTCTTCATGATCCTGGTGGGCCGGCTCACCCAGGGGCGGACCGAACGCCGACTGGCCGTGATGGGGCGCTTGGGCTCGCAGGTGCTGGACCTGCTGGCGGGCATCCCCACATTGCGTGCGCTGCATCGCGAGCACGGCCCGGAACGTCGCGTCCGTGAACTGGGTGAGGCCTACCGGCGCTCGACCATGGGGACCCTACGGGTCGCGTTCCTGTCGGGCTTCGTGCTGGAGCTCCTCACCACCTTGTCCGTCGCGATGGTGGCCGTCGCCGTGGGCCTGCGCCTGGTCTCCGGCGACCTCGACCTCACCACGGGGCTGGCCGTCCTGATCCTCGCCCCCGAGGTGTACCAGCCCATCCGCCAGATCGGTACGCACTTCCATGCCTCGGCCGACGGCATCGCCGCCGCCAACAGCGCTTTCGAGGTGCTGGACGTCCCCCTCCCCTCGGTGCCCCGCACTCCCGCGCCGGTGATGACCGGCGGATCGGTGCGAGTGACGGGCCTGAGCGTGGCCGCCCCCGGGCGCCGGGTCACAGCCCCGAGTGATCTCAGTGTCGACCTACGGTCCGGTGAGGTCACCGCTCTGGTGGGCCCGAACGGCTCGGGAAAGACCACGGCGGTCATGGCTCTGCTGGGACTCGTCACCCCGGACGCAGGGTCGATCGAGCTTATCGCCGCTCCAGCCGCAGGCGTCGAGCGCCACCCCCTGCCCACGGCGATCCCGCTGCATGCCGTCGACCCGGCGACATGGTGGTCACAAGTGACCTGGCTTCCGCAGCGTCCCTGGCTGGCACCAGGAACCATCGCCTCCAATGTGGGACTTGAGCCAGGCGAGCTGATTTCTCCGGGCATCGTCCGCGCCGCACAGCTGACGGGTCTGGATGACGTCGTCGCCTCACAGCCGCAGGGCTGGCATACCGCGGTGGGCCAGGGCGGCGTCGGGCTCAGTGTCGGCCAGCGGCAACGAGTGGCGCTGACGCGGGCCCTGGTCGCTCCCGGTGCACTGGTGGTGCTGGATTAACCGACGGCGCATCTGGACGGTGAGAGCGCGGAGGTTGTCGCGGACACCATCCGTGCCCTGCGTGACGATGGCCGGGCGGTGGTCCTGGTGAGCCACCGGCCGGAGCTGGTCGCGCTGTGTGACTCCGTGGTGGAGGTGCACAGTGCGTGATCGTGCGCTTCCCCGCGCCCTCCGACTGCTCGGAGTCAGCTGGAGCCGCGCCGCCCGGGCCGTGTTCTTCGGGTTCCTGGCCCTGGGCAGCGCCGTCGCCCTGGGCGGTGTGTCGGCATGGCTGATCGCACGTGCCTCGCAGATGCCGCCCGTGCTGACCCTGTCTGTGGCCGTGGTGGCCGTGCGGGCCTTCGGAATCTCGCGTGCGGTGTTCCGCTACGTCGAACGTCTGGCCTCCCACGATGTCGCGCTGCGGGGGATGTCGGCCCTGCGCTCCCGGCTCTACGAACGCCTGTCCCAGGGCCGCCTGGACGCGGTGGCCCCACTGCGGCGCGGTGACCTGCTGGCTCGCGTCGGCGCGGACGTCGACCATGTCGGCGACGTCGTGGTGCGGTCGATCATCCCAGCAGCCGTCAGTGCCTGCGTGTCCGCGGCCACCGTCGTCGCCATGATGGCTCTGCTGCCGGAGGCCGGCGGCTTCCTCGCCGTCGGCTTGCTGCTGGCCGGCGTGGCCGGGCCGTGGCTGACCGCACGCGGTGCCGCTCGCACCGAGGAGGACAGCGCGCAGGCGCGTTCGGACGTCTCTGCTCTGGCGCTGGATCTGGTCGACCATGCGGCCGAGCAATCGGTGGCGGGTCGGGCACCCCAGTCGCTCTCCGCACTGCGCGAGGCCGACGACCTGTGGCGCGCGTCGACGGACGCCGGTGCCCGCAACACCGCCTGGGGCGCGGCACTGGGGATGGCGGGGCTGGCAGTCGCCGTGCTGGGCGCACTGTGGTGCGGGATCCCGGCGGTGAGCTCCGGACGACTGTCCGACGTCGGCCTCGCCGTGGTGGTCCTGACTCCACTGGCGGCCTTCGAGTCAACGCTGGTCCTGCCCGCGGCAGCGGCGCAGTGGCACCGGTCCCAGCAGGCGGCCCGGCGACTGATGGCCCTCTGGGATGCCACTGAGCCGGAGCAGGACACCTTCGCACCCGACGCGGTCCCCGGCTCCGCTTCGCGCCTCGGATCTCGGCCTGCCGTCGCAGGGGCCGACCTCGTGCCGGCGGAGGAGTCCGACATGATCCTGTCGACCTCCGGACTGGTCGCCGGGTGGACCGCAGGGCGACCGGTCACCGGCCTTCCTGATCTGCGATTGCACTCGGGAGACTCAGTGATGCTCACCGGTGCGTCCGGGGCAGGAAAGACCACGATTCTGGCCACGCTTGCGGGCATTCTGGCACCTGCCTCGGGGGCGGTCCTCACCGCGTCACGGCCGATTCTCACCACCGAGGATGCCCACGTCTTCCACACCACCGTGCTGGAGAACCTGCGGGTGGCCCGCGGTGCGGTCACACCCGCAGAGGCACGGGAAGCCCTGGACGTGGTGGGGCTGACCCCATGGCTCTCAGCGCTTCCCGCAGGCCTCGACACCATGCTGGGGCCGGAGGGCTCGACGGTCTCCGGTGGTGAGCGGCGGCGGCTGCTGATCGCCCGGGCGCTCGTCTCGCGCGCTGGGATCCTGCTCATCGATGAGCCCGCCGAGCATCTCGATGTCGAGACCGCCGACGCGCTGGTCGCGGATCTGCTGCGGCTGCCGCAACTGCCGCTCACCGTCAGCCAGGTGCGAGTGGTGATCGTGGCCAGCCATCACCTGGGGGCCGCGCGGTTCGCGGATCAGGTCATCGACGTGCGACCGTGGAAGCCTGAGCCCCCTGTGGAGGATTGATGACCGCTTCGACCCCGTCCGCTGCCACGCCCGCTCCCCTTCCCGACCCGGCGGACGCTGCCAGGCTACAGAGCGCCGCTGAAGAGGCCGCGAGCATGGGCGAACACCCGGATTACGAGGCCGCCACCCGCGAGCGCTGGACCGTCGCGGCCTCCGAGATCACCACCATGCTGTTGTCCGGGGCCGAGGAGGAGGAGGTCCTGGAGCACATCGTCAAGGTGGCGATGGAGGTCGGGTCCGCCGACGCGGCAGCCTTGGTGCTGCCAGGTCTGGCCGGGGAGCTCACGCCGGAGATCGTGCTGGGCAGCGGCTCACACGACCTGCTGGGCCTGATCATGCCTCGCGACGGCATGTCCTGGACTGCCCTGACCAGCGGTGAAGCGCGTCTGGTTCCCTCCCTGGCACAGAAGCCGGACCTGAAATCCGACCCGTTACGACGCTATGGGCCGGCGCTCTACGCACCGATGGGAACCGCCGAGCAACCGGTCGGAGTGCTTCTGCTGCTACGCGCCATCGGCGCTCATCGGTTCGACGACGCGGATCTGCGCCGCGCCCAGTCATTCGCCAAGCAGGCCGCGCTGGCCCTCGTGCTGGCTGATGCCCGCCAGGCGCAGGCGCTGGCCACCCTGGTCGAGGAGCGCGAGCGCATCGCGCGCGATCTTCATGACCTGGCCATTCAGCAGCTCTTCGCCACGGGCATGCAACTCGAGGTGGTGCGCCGCCGGGCGGGCCGGGGGCTGGACAAGGCAGGTCTCATCGCGATCCTCGATGAGGCGCTGACCAGCGTGGACTCGTCGGTGCGGGAGATCCGCTCCGTGGTGCGGTCCCTGCGCGATCCCGATGCGGCCTCGGGCGTGGTGGAGCGGCTGCGCCGTGAGTCGTCACTCGCGCGCACCGGGCTGGGCTTCGCCCCCTCCCTGCTGATCGCCCTGGACGAGCGCTCCGTGGGAGACAGCGCCGCGGATGAGGAGACCTTCGACTCGATCGTCACGGGCACGCTGGCCGACGACGTGGTGGCGGTGGTGCGCGAAGGCCTCGCGAATGCGGCCCGGCACGCCCACGCCTCCTCCGTGGTCGCCCGGATCAGCCTGCACACGGCGGACCGCGATGTCACGGTGGAGGTCGAGGACGACGGTGTCGGGCTGGACGGCGCCTCGGGCCGGAAGTCGGGGACCTGGAATCTCGCGGCACGCGCCCGGCAGCATGCCGGGGAGTGCACGATCGGCGACTCGCCCACCGGGCGCGGCACACTGCTGCACTGGCATGCGCCGATAGCATTCGCTTCGATCTCGTAGACTGGTCATCGACCACTGTGACAACGTTGTCGCATTGCGGACGGGGCCCGCAATCGAGAGGATGACCATGAATCGCTTCCGTCCGAAGCCGCGAATCTTCGCTGGAGCATTGGCCTTCGGACTGATGGCCACCCTTCTGACGGCCCCGGACGCGCTGGCCGTGACGACGATCACCAACCCTCATGCCACGGGTGACGGCATCGTGCGCGCCGACGGACGCGCCGCAGGCCTGGCTGGCGGAGACCGCCAAGCGGCGAGTCGGACCGTCGCGGGCCGCACCGTCACCCTGCATATCAGCGATACCGATCAGATGGGCTGGGCCTCGCTCTCCGGCGGCCAGTCCGGTGACGCGGTGTGGCTGAACCGCTCCTTCGACGGATTCAAGACTCGGGAGCCCGGTGAGCTCGCCTACACCGCCGCACAGGCCGACGGCACCGCCGTCACCGGAATGATCAACGATGCCAATGAAGCCACCGGCACGGTCGGGGAACTCTGGGCGTGCATGAGCGTCAATGGCGATCCGTACTGCACGGCGGCTGCACGATCGACCACCAGCACCGTCTTTGCCGGGGTGGAGGGTCTGGACCCCTATTTCTCGGCAGCCACGGGTCTCTTCGATGTCGACCCGACCGGGACGCAGCCGGTCAAGGACAACGGTGATCCCTGGTGGACCAAGTGGTGGCACTCCGCGGTGGCCACCTCGGCACTCGTCGGGGCGGCCGAGGCTACAGATGACACCCGGTACGACGCTCTGATCGACCAGATCTACACCAAGAACGTGACAAAGGACGTCGACGGCCTCGGTGACAACTTCCGGAACAAGTTCATCGATGACACCGGCTGGTGGGCGATGGCCTGGATCGATGCCTACCGGCGGACCGGGCTGGTCAAGTACCTCGACTCCGCGAAGGTGGCCGCCCAGTTCATGACGGACCACACCTCCACCGCCTGCGGAGGCGGGGTCTACTGGCATGTCGATGAGACGTACCACGCCGCGATCTCCAACAGCCTCTACCTCCAGGTGGTCTCCGCGCTCTACCAGGAGACCGGCGACTCCGTCTACCTCACGCGGGCACAGACTCAGTGGAACTGGTACAGGACCTCAGGCCTGATCGGCTCCGACGGCCTGGTCAACGACGGCATGGGCGAGAGCACGTGCACAGTCGGCACGGGTTCGGCCCACTACACGTACAACCAGGGTGCATTGCTCTCCGCACTCACTGAGTACTACCAGGCCACGGCGGATTCCTCCGTCATCACCACCGCTCGTCAGGTCGCCGACGCGTTCACCTCCGATGCCACGCTGAGCAAGGACGGCATCATGCGCGACACCTGCGAGGCCAACACCAATGTCGATAACAACCAGCTCTTCGGCTACGCCTGCAAGAACGACGGCCCTGTCTTCAAAGGCCCCGCCGTCCGAGGTCTCTCCGAGCTGAATGCTCTGCTCGCTGATCATCCGTACACCACGTATTTGGGCAACCAGGTCACTGCGGCCCTGGCCAACTCCCGGGATCTCGCCGTTGCACCTGGTACCGATCAGTACGGCCTGCGCTGGTATGACAGCGGCGCAGCCAAGCGGCACATCGGGAACCAGATCGCCGCCGT
>JAATES010000129.1 GCA_015655615.1 Actinomycetales bacterium | reverse complement strand
GTCGTTCCCGGTCACGGCGTCGTGATCGGCATGGGCGTCAACGTCCTCCAGGACGGGTCAGAGCTGCCGGTGCCCACGGCCACCTCGCTGCGGCTGGCCCTGACGGCGGAGCCCTGCCGGGCCGGGGACGCTCAGCAGGCCCTGTCGCGGGACGCTGTCGCCGTCGCCATCCTGGCCGAGTGGGGCCCGCTTCTTGAGCGCTGGCGCGCGGGCGCGTCGGATGAGGAGTGGGCGGCTGCCGTCGAGCCCGAGCTGCTGACTCTCGGGTCCGCGGTACGTGTCGAGCTGACCGGCGGCGATACGGTCTCAGGCACCGCGGTGGCGCTCGCGGCGGACGGTGCGCTCGTCATCGACGTGGGCGAGGGAATCGAGCATGTGGTGCGCAGCGGTGACGTCTTCCACCTTCGAGCAGAGAACGACCCGCGCCCAGGCCCCCACGTCACGACGTGACCCAGATCACTCAAGTGAAAGGTCTGACTTAGACTGGCTTGCGTGCAGCACATGAGGGGTCATGCGGATCGCGATGGTGCATATCCGCATCTGAGCCCCACCGAACTCGATCAGGCCCTGTTGGGGCAGCCGCGACTGCTGACGGCGGCGGCTCTGGCCGAGCGCGCCGAGGTCAGCCAGGAGTTCCTCTACGACTACTGGCGTGCACTCGGGCTGCCGATCGCGGAGGATCACAAGCCTGCGTTCACTCAGGCCGATGCAGACGCTGTGGCCGAGATCGCGGAGGTGGCCGCCCGGCAGGGATACTCCGACGAGACCGTGACCACGTTGGTGCGGTCGGTGGGGCACACGACCGACCGGCTCGCCCTGTGGCAGGTGGAATCCTTGGTCGAGCACGCGATCAGCACACGGGGACTCACGGACGCGGAGGCTCGCCGCGAGGTCCTCGATCAGCTGCCGACGCTGCTTCCCCTCTTGGAGTCTCAGTTGCTGCACGCCTGGCGGCGGCAGATGGCCGCGCTGGCTGGACGTTACGCGGTCGAGTTTGCCTCGCTGGACGAGCCTTCCGGGCCGGTGGGCGAGCTGCCGTTGCCGCGCGCCGTCGGGTTCGCGGACATCGTGGCCTTCACGCGCCGCACTGCCGACCTCGGCCCGAAGGATCTGGCCAGTTTCGTGCAGGATTTCGAATCGAAGGCACGTGACCTGATCACCGCGCAAGGGGGCAGGGTCGTCAAGACCATCGGTGATGCGGTGTTGTTCATCGCCGATGATGTCGCCACCGGGGCACAGGTGGCCTTGGGACTGGCGGAGCAGGGCGCGGCAGGCGGACCGGTGCCTGTCGGGCATGCGGTCCCGCCGGTCCGGGTGTCTCTCGTGTGGGGGCGGGTGCTGTCGCGATTCGGCGATGTCTTCGGTCCAACGGTCAACCTCGCCTCCCGGCTCTGCGAGGACTCCGCACCCGGTCAGGTGCTGGTAGATCGCGCCACTGCGCTCGCGCTGGCGGCCGACGAGCGGTTCGTGTTCACGCAGCGGCGCCCGCGCGAGTTGCAGGGCTTCGGCCAGGTCGCCCCGATGGAACTCACCCGCGCCTGACGCGCTGTGTCGCCCCGGATGCTCACGCAGGGTCCAGCAGTCCCGCGGAATTCTCGCGCGGGCTGTTGACCTGCGACCCGACCTCATAGATCTCGCAAGGCGGTGCGGGCATGGCCAGGAGGTCTGCGACCTCCTGCGCGCCTCCCGCGGGATCCAGCCAGCGGTCCCATGCGCTCGGCGGCAGCACGAGCGGACGCCGATCGTGCACCGCCGCCAGCTCTCCTGAGGCTGCTGCAGTCAGGATGGTCACGGTGACCAGGTCCTCGGGGCCCCACACCTCATACAGCCCGGCGAACGCGAACACCTCTCCTCCCGCCCGTCGAATCGCGAAGGGCACGCGAGGCGTTCGAGCGGCGGATCCCGGGGTTCTCTGCCATTCGTAGTAGGCATCCGCGGGGAGCAGGCACCGGCGGCGGGCGAGGGCAGAGGCGAAACTGGGCTTGGTCGCGGCGGTCTCGCTGCGTGCATTGATCATCCGGCTGCCGACGGCGGGGTCCTTTGCCCACGATGGCACGAGGCCCCATCGCGCGGTGGCGAGCAGCCTCCTGATCTCGCCCTGGTCGTCGGCGCGTTCCGCCACCATCCGCACCCGCTGCGTGGGCGCGCTGTTCCAGGAGGCCGGCAGGCCCCGCGCCTCGGCATCGATGTTCTCGGGCGTGATGACGAACGCATCGGCGAGGTCCTGCAGCGTCCTGAAGTCCGCGTATCGGCCGCACATGCCTCGATGCTACGGGGAAGGGCGACTGCTCCGGCGCCGGCGAGGCGGACGACTGCGCCACCCTGGGCGTTCGTATCTTGCGTGAGCAAGTGATATTTTCACATCACTGTATCTGGACTAGGAGGTCGGTCGTGATGACGACGATGAGCACGCGCACGCCTCCGGGACAGCGGCGCGACCAGATCCTCGAGCTTCTGGGCAAGCGAGGCAAGGTGTCGTTCGCCGAGGCGAGCGTTCACCTGGGTGTGTCGGAGATGACGGTCCGGCGGGATGTGGAGCGACTCGAGGCCACCGGCCGCGTCGATCGGATCGCCGGAGGCGCCGTCCTGCGAGTCGGACGCAGCGTGGAGCCGGCGGTCGAGGTGCGAGAGATCACATCCTTGCCCGCCAAGCGTGCCATAGCACGATCCGCCCTCGGCCTGCTCCACGGTCAGGCGACGGTGGCACTGGGCTACGGGACCACGATCAGGGAGCTGTCGCGTCTTCTGGTGCGGTCCCATCTGCAGCTGACGGTGGCCACGATGAGCCTGTCGGCGGCAATGGAGATCGCCAGCAACCCGTCCATCGACGTCATGCTGCCCGGTGGTGGAGTGCGCGCACGCGAGCCGCACGTCGTGGGTGCCGAGACGGAACAGTACTTCGCCCAGTATCACTGGGACTTCGCGATCACCTCGGTGGCCGGGGTGAGCGTTGCCGACGGGCTCACTGACTTCGATCGCGATGACGCTCGCGTCAACTCCCAGATCGTCGCCTCCGCGGACCGGGTCATCGTGCTCGCTGATTCCAGCAAGATCGGCCGGGCGTCCTTCGCACCCGCAGGTCCGCTCTCCCAGGTGGACACCGTCATCACCGACGCACCCCGAGACGACCTGGACGTGAGGGCGCTGATCGACACAGGAATCGACGTCGTGACGGTGGAGGTCGGCAAGGAGGACGACGAGCCGGCATGAGACTGAGGAGCCCGCACCGGCCTGCCGTGGGGGAGTCTGACGGCGAGCGTGCGGACTCCGCCGCACACCCTCAGTCCATGAACACTCCGCCGTTGACCGCGATCGACTCGCCTGTCAGGAATCTGGCGTCCGGACTCAGGAGGAAGCTCACCACCGCTGCAACCTCCTCGACGGTCCCCACCCGGGCGAGAGGCGCCTCGTCGACGTAGCGCTGCCGGATCGCAGCGATGGGCTCTCCCGTGAGTGCGGACTCCGCAGCCTCCTCCGTCGTCTGCATGTCGGTGGCGATGTAGCCAGGGCACACGGCGTTGACCCTGATCCCGTGGACGCCGAGCTCCAGCGCCGAGGCCTGCGTCAGCCCGAGGACCCCGAACTTCGAGGCGATGTAGTCGGCCAGCAGGGGAGCCTTGCCCTGCTTGGAGGCCATGGAGGCGATGTTGACGATCCCGCCGCGGGTCCCGCTGGCGATCATCGCCCGGGCGACCTGCTGCGTGGCGACGAACGGCGCGGTCAGGTTGGTCGCGATCGTGTCGTGGTACTGCTCCAGGGGAATGTCGAGGAACGGAGAAATCTGCGAGATCCCCGCGTTGTTGACCCACGCGTCCAGACCGTGTCTCCGGCTCGTGCTGGCGATCAGCTCGGCCACCGCCTCATGGTCGCGGACGTCGAGGACTGCGGTGTCGAGTGACTCCCCATGCCGTTCGGCCAGCTCGGCGAGCCGGTCGCCGCGACGGCCGGCAGCGACGACGTGCCAGCCGTCGGTCACGAGTCTGTGGACGATCCCGGCCCCGATCCCTGCGGTGGCGCCGGTGACCACGACGGTGCGTGTCATGATTCCCTCACTCTCCGTCGAAGCGTCGGCCGCTGACCGGGTCGAAGAGATGAACCTGTCCAGGTTGCGGCCGGACGCGTACCGGGACGCCTTCCGTCAGGTCCCTCATCCGATCTGCGGGGACGACGGCCCGCAACAGGGCCTTCCGGTTCGCCGTCTCGAGCTGCAGGAGGACCCGTGGCCCCAGATTCTCCATCAGCACGATCCTCAGCTCACTCGACCAGGACGACGATGCGGAGTCCCCTTCGGGGATCTCGCTCGCTGCCATGACGTCCATGCTCTCTGGGCGGATCCCCAGGGTGACGGACCCCGTCACGCGGGGCAGGGGAATCCGCAGGCCGGAGTCGGAAGCCAGGAAGACCTGATCCGAGACCGTCCCCTCCATCAGGTTCATCCTGGGGCTGCCGACGAAGGAGGCAGTGAAGACATTGGCGGGAGTGCTGTAGACCTCTTGGGGAGTGCCCTGCTGGCCGATGCGTCCGCGGTCCATGACCACCACGGTGTCGGCGAGCGTCATCGCCTCCTCCTGGTCGTGAGTGACGTACAGGGACGTGGTGCCGACCTCGCGTTGGATGCGCAGGATCTCGGTGCGCATGTCGACGCGTAGCTGCGCGTCGAGGTTGCTCAGCGGTTCGTCGAAGAGGAACACCGAGGGTTCGCGGACCAGGGCCCGGGCGATGGCCACGCGTTGCTGCTGGCCGCCAGAGAGCGCCGAGGGCTTGCGTTCCACCAGTGGTGTGAGACCCAGCAGGTCCTCGACCATGCGGGCGCGGGGAACCGCCTCGGCCTTGCCCATCCCCTTGGCCCGGAGGGGAAACATGATGTTCTCGCGCACTGTCAGGTGCGAGTACAACGCATAGTTCTGGAACACCATGGCGATGTCCCGTTTGGAGGGATCCAGGGTGGTGACGTCCCGGGGACCGATGTGGATGCTGCCGGCGGTGACGGACTCCAGGCCTGCGAGCATGCGCAAGGTCGTCGTCTTCCCACAGCCGGAGGGCCCGACCAGGACGGTGAGTGTGCCGTCAGGCAATGTCAGATCGAGGTCGGAGACCACCTCGACGTCGCCGTAGCGCTTGTGGATCGAACGGAAGGTGACCTCAGCCATGATGGCCTCCGAGGGGGAGTAGTCGTGCGGGGCGGGTGGCGTCGTCTGCGAGGGTGGCGGGATCAGTACTTGACACCATTGCCTCCCAGGCCTTGCACCAAATGCTTCTGGATGAAGAACGTGGCGATCAGCATCGGGATCGATGCGAGCAGGATGGCGGCTGACATGGTGCCCAGCTCGATGCCCCGGAAGGTGTTGAACCCAGCGATCGTCAGGGGAAGGGTCTGGGCGGATCCGGGCACCAGGATCAACGAGTAGAACATGTCATTCCAGGACAGTGAGAACCCGAAGACGCATGCGGCTCCGATCCCAGGGCGCACATGGGGTATCACGACCGACCAGAACGCACCCAGCCGCGACTTCCCGTCGATCCTCGCCTGTTCCTCGATCGAGACCGGAACCGAGGCGAAGAATCCGATCAGGAGCCATACCACGACCGGCAGGACGAAGCTGATGTGCGCGGGTATCAATGCGGCGATGGTGCCGTTCGTCTTGAGGAGGTGGGAGAGGCGTAGGAACGGGAACACCAGGACGGCCGGGGGCAGGACCTGTGCCATGAGCAGGACGAAGCCCAAGGGGGTCCCGCCCACGCCATAGCGAGCGAGGGCGTAGGCGCCGGGCACTCCGACGACCAGCGACACCGCCACGACCACCACGCCGACGATCAGCGACCGCAGCAGGGCGGCGGGCAGCCCGGACGCCAGAGCGTTCGCCCAGTTCTCGCCGGTGGGCGTGAAGGCGATCTTCGTGGCGTCGGTCAGATCGGCCGGGCTCTTGAGACTGGCGATGACGATCCACATCATCGGCAGGACGATGGTCAGAATGCCAGCTGCGATCCAGGTGGACCGCAGAATGCGGGAGAACCTTTGCTCAACCATGCTGGCGTACCACCCTCCGGGCGAAGACGAGGACGATCACGGCGACGATGGCCAGCACGATGAACGCGAGAGCACTGGCGTAGCCCAGATCGAAGAACTGAATGCCTCGTTGGTAGATGAAGTACTGCACGGTCACGGACTCGGTGCCGGGTCCGCCCTTGGTGGTCGCGAACACGTACTCGAAGACCCGCATGGCATCTAGCGCCCGCAGCACCAGGGCGACGGTGATGGTGGGGCGCAGCATCGGGAGCAGGACCCGACGGAGCCGGTAGAGAGCACCGGCTCCGTCGACCCGTGCGGCTTCCAGAGGCGCCGTGGGCATCGAGAGCATTCCTGCGAGCATCAGCAGGACCATGAAAGGGGTCCATTGCCAGACGTCCATTCCCACCAGGGTGTAGAGGACGTTGCCGCTGCCGAAGAAGTCGTGATCGATTCCGAGGGCGGCGAGAGTCTTGCTGATCGCACCGGATTGCCCGTTGAGGAGGAACCGGAACATCAGGCCGACGGCGATCGGGGCGATGAACATCGGTGAGATGAGCACGGACCGCGTGATGTTCACCCATCGCTTCTGCTTGACCAGTGCAGCAGCGATGGCGATGCCGAGAATCAGCTCGATGCTCACCGCCAGGACGGTGTAGGCCGTGGTGGTCCACAGTGCCTCCCAGAAGGGGGTGTCCGAGAACGCCGCGGCATAGTTCTCCATCCCGATGTTCTGGACGTTCTTCGAGGTGAGCGTGAAGTCGGTGACGGAGAGGTTGAGACTGGTCGCCACCGGATAGCCCACGGCTGCTATGAGGACCACGACCAATGGCGTGATCATCAGAACTCCGAACTTCTTGTCGGACGTCACTGCGCCTCCTCTGAGATGGGGACCGGGCTCGTCACTCGCCCTGGATGCGGATGATCGCCGCGTTGGCGTCCTTGAGTGCCTGATCGACGCTCTTGGTCCCTGCGACGGCCTCGTTCAGCTCGGTGCCGACGGCCTGGATCATCTCCTCGGAGTTGGCTCCGTGGGAGATCTGGTCGGAGTTGGCCAGCATGGCCTTGATCGCGTTGAGGTAGTCGGCCCCGTAGCCCTCGGTGAGGACGTCCTCCCGCTCCAGGGTGCTTTCGCGGACGGGGGAGCCGCCGGCGATCACCCGCTGGGCGTCGACGTCCTTGGACCCCAGCCAGGACACGAAGGCCCACGCGGCGTCGGGATCGCCAGAGTTGGTCGGGATCGACCAGCTCCACGATCCCAGCACGGACTTGCCACCGATCATCGGGACCAGCGTGAACTCTCCCGCCCGGTCACCCGAGATCCCGCCTTCCTCGTTCAAGAGCGGCAGGGCGAAGTTATAGCTGATCAGCGATGCCGAGTCGCCTGACGCGACGGAACGCTGGGCGTCGTCGAACATCCAGTTCAGGGAGTTCTTGGGGGCTGCGTTGTTGAACACGTCGATGTAGGCTTCCAGAGCCTTGTGCGCTTCGGGAGTGTCGAGGCTGGCGTTGCCCTCGGCGTCGTACACCGAGCCGCCTGCGGCGAAGAGCCAGCCGACCCACTCCTCCATGATCTTGTAGCCGCGCTGGGGCTGCAGGGCGATACCGTACTTCCCGTCCTTGGTCAGGCTCTTGACCGTGGTGACCAGTTCGTCCAGGGTGCCGGGAACCTCGAGCCCCGCGTCGGCGAAGACGTCCTTGCGGTACACGTAGCCGACGGCGTAGTTCATGTAGGGCACCCCGTACTGCACGCCGTCGACCGTCGTGATGTCGAGCAGTGGCTGGAAGTAGTCGGCGTTGTCGAAGTCCGGGGTGGCTGCGATGCGCTCATCGAGCGGCTGCAAGAACCCTGCCTGAGAGAAGTCCGTGAACCAGGGGTTGTCGGTGGCGAAGAGGTCATAGGCAGGCTCGGGGGACTGGACCGAGGCGACGATCTTGTCACGCATCTGGTCGTAGACCATCGAGTCGATGTCGATCGAGATGTTCGGGTATTCCTTGTTGAACTCCGGGATGAGCGATTCGATCACATCGGTGTCGTTGACGGACTCCATGATGATGCGGACCGTGCCGCTGTGGTCCTTGGCGATCTCGCCGGTCGAGCCGCCGGCCGTCGGCGTGGACGAACTGCGATCCTGGCTGCCTGTGACACAACCAGCGAGGCTGAGGGTGAGAGCGCCTACCGCGGCGAGCGCCGCGATGGTGCGTGATGCGGTGGTTGCCATGTCGATTCCTTCGGTGCGGTCGATGTTTCGGTGGGATGGATCAGGAGCAGAGCTCTACGAGCGTGTCGTGGAGCCTGTCGAGGAAGAGCTGGGCATCTGCATCGGTGAAGACCAGTGGCGGGCGGATCTTGAGGGAGTTGCCGTGGATGCCGACTGCAGAGATCAGGACGCGACGTTCTTTGAGCCCGTTGACGATGGCAAGGGTGAGCTCGCCGTCGGGGGCTTTGGACTCCCGGTCGGCGACGATCTCGACGCCGTAGAACAGGCCTATGCCTCGCACCTCGCCGATCTGCGGGAACTCAGTCGCCAGCCGGTCGAGTCCGCTGCGCATCGTGGCGCCGACATCGCGGGCGTTCGCCAGCAGAGCGCGGTCTTCGATCTCGTCGAGGACGGCATTGCCGGCTGCGATCGACACGGGATTCCCGCCGAAGGTGTTGAAGTACCGCATGACCCGGGAGAATCCGTCGGACAGGTCGGCGGTGAGTGCTATGCCGCCCATCGGTATCCCGTTTCCCATGGGCTTGCCCATGGACACGATGTCGGCGGACTCGGTATGGCGTTGGAATCCCCACATCGTCTCGCCGGTACGGCCGAGTCCTGGCTGGACCTCGTCGGCGATGCAGAGGCCTCCGGCTTCGTGCACGACGCGGAACGCACCGTCGAGGAATCCCACGGGGTGCGTGTAGATGCCGTCGGTCGACATGATCGAGTCGATCAGGAGGGCCGCGACCCCGAATCCGTGCCGTTGCAGGTCGACGACGGCCTCTCTGACCTTCTCGGCGAACCAGGCGGAGACGTCGTCGCCATCGTGGTGGTAGGCATCGGGGGCCGGGACGACGCGGACCTCGGGCGCGAGCGGGCTCTGCGGGCCGATCTCGGGAGACATCCCTGTGAGAAGGTCGGTGGTGCCGTGATAGGCGTTCGCCGTCACGATCACCCCGCGGTTGCCCGTCATCTCTCGTGCGATCCGGATCGCCAGATCGTTGGCCTCGGATCCGGAGTTGGTGAACACCACCCGGTCAAGGTGCTCGGGGAAGGTGGCCAGGAGCCGCTCGGAATACTCCACGATGCCGTCCTGGAGATAGCGGGTGTGGGTGTTCATGATCGACAGCTGTCTGCTGACGGCCTCGGCCACACGGGGGTTGGAGTGCCCGACGCAGGGCACGTTGTTGTAGACGTCGAGGTAGTCCACTCCGTGCGAGTCGATGATGTGTGCGCCGGAGGCCCGCTCGATGTGCAGCGGGGTCTGGTAGAACAGCGGATAGATGGGCCCCAGGACGTTCAGGCGCCGTCGCAGGAGTGCCGAGTCGTCGTCCGGGATTCCTCGTGTCCCGGCGTCGAAGTCGAAGCCGTTGAGCATTCTGCTCTGGGCGGTGCCGAGGATCGGTTCGGGCATAGTCGTTGTCCTTCTCATCGGGGGAGTTCGGAGGATGCGAGCACGTGGGCATGGGCCAGCGCCGTACGGATGTCGGCTTCGAGGGCCGCAGCGCCGCGGTTCAGGTGGTGCAGGAACGTGGCAGTGGCCTCGTCCTTGAAACGCTCGAGGTAGCCTCGCCGTTCGGGATGGCGATCTGCTGTCCACAGGGGGATCAGGACGGTGATGGCGAGCCGGACCAGGACCAGCTCGGCGAGCACGGCGAGCTCCTCTTCGCGGATGTCGCGATGCTTGAGGTACCCGGCGAGCAGATTGGCGAGCTCACCAGGCTCGGAGGGAGTCCTCGGATCGCTCCGAGCGGCCGGTCCGGGCGCACGATGCTCCGTCCGGGTGCCGACGTCCCCGCGGAGCACGAAGTAGGTGAGCGTGACGGCGAGGTCGCTGGCGACCTGCGTGCGCACGACATCGCCGAAGTCGAGGATGCCGGCTACTCCCTCGGCGTCGACCAGCACGTTGGTGAGATTGAAGTCGTTGTGGAGGACTTGCTGGCGCAGCGGTGCGAGTCGGGGAAGGACCTCGGACTCGGCGTGATCGATGAAGCGATGGAACGCGCGACGCTGGTCGGATGCGATGAAGGCGTCCACCAGGGGGCGCAGCCGCGGTAGTGCCCTCATCTCCCAGAGCAGGTCGTCGGTCCGGGTGTCGGCAGGGTGACGGAAGTCCGACAGCGCCGTGACGAGCCGGCCCTGGACCTGTCCGATGCTCGTCAGGACGTGGCCGTCCAAGCGGCCCGCTGTGTGAACCGGTTCGCCGGTGATGAAGCTGAGCACCCGGGCGATCCGTCCGGTTCCGTCTGACTCCATCGGGGCGGTCGTGGTGCCCGTCGCGGTACGGAGGACGCGTTGCACCGGGAGATCCGGATCTTTGCGGGCGACGTGCTCCAGGGCCTTGACCTGGAGGTCGGTCAGAGCGGTGTCCTCGAGCGGATTGTCGATCTTGAGGACGTAGCGAGGGTGCGGGCTCGCCCCCTCGGACACGAGGAAGGTGTCGTCGCGTTCGGTGGTGACCCGGCGAAGCGTCGTCGCGTCGATGTGCCATCGTGTGCGCAGCAGGCGTCGTGCATCCTCGGGTGATGCGGGTTCGAACACAGCCCCGAGGGCTTCGGCGCCAGGGATGTCGATGGACACCATGTCACCTCCTTCTCGGCTGCTCGCGATCTCAGTTCGCATCTTGTTGTGAAATAATCACAACAGGCTGAGATTTCGGAACAGTTTCGCGGATGTGACATCTGTGTCAGATGTCCACCCCGGGTGACTCCGGCCGGGCGCACGGCTCACCCGGGGCGATCACGACCTAGCTGGCGGGGGCGTCGCCTCGGCCCGCCCAGCCCGCCAGCCGTTGCACTGCGGCACTGAGCGTCTGATCGTCCTTGACGAAGGTGAATCGGACCAGATCACGGAACGGACCGGCGTGGTCGGGCAGGCAGAAGGCACTGACCGGAACGGCGGCGACGCCGGCCTCGACCGGCAACCGGCGGCAGAGTTCCAGCCCGCTTGCTGCGCCCCACGGGGCCGCGTCGGCGATGACGAAGTAGGTGCCGTCCGGGACGTAGACCGGGAGGCCGAGGGAACGAAGCCCTGCGACCAGCAGGTCTCTGCGTCGTGCGAGGTCCCCGGCTAGCCAGCGGGGGAACTCGTCATTCGCGAGGGCGGCCGCGATGGCGGGCTGGAACGGCGCTCCGGTGGTGAAGGTCAGGAACTGCTTGACGGTCTGCACCGCGCTGACCAGCGCGCGCGGCCCGATGATCCAGCCGATCTTCCAGCCGGTCAGCGAGTACGACTTGCCTGAGGAGGAGATCGTGAGCGTGCGTTCAGCCATATCTGGCAGCGTGGCTAGGGGGAGGTGTGCGAGGGCGCCGAACACGAGGTGCTCATAGACCTCGTCGGTGATCACGATCACGTCGTGGCGGCGTGCGACCTCTGCGATCACGGTCAGCTCGGTCGGCGTCAGCACCATCCCGGTGGGATTGTGCGGCGAGTTGAGGACGATCAGCGCAGTGCGGTCGGTCACAGCGGCCTGGAGTGCCGCTGAGTCGAGCCGGAAGCCCTCGTCGGTGAGCCGGAGCGGGACCGCCACATGGGAAGCCCCGGCGAGCGCCACGGCAGCGGCGTACGAGTCGTAGAAGGGCTCCAAGGTGACGACGTCGTCTCCGGGACCACAGAGTGCGAGGATCGCCGCCGCCAACGCCTCGGTCGCTCCGGTGGTCACGAGCACCTCGTGATCGGGATCGACCTGGAGCCCATAGTGGCGCTGTTGGTGGTCGGCGATCGCACGGCGGAGCAGAGGGATCCGGGGGCCGGGCGGGTACTGATTGGCACCGGCCCGGATGGCGTCGATGGCCGCCTGCCGCACCCAGGCCGGCCCGTCGGAGTCGGGGAACCCCTGACCGAGGTTGAGGGAACCGGTGCGGGCCGCCAGCGCCGACATCTCGGTGAAGATCGTGGGACGGACGCCGCCATCCTCGGTCAGCAGCCCCGTCGACCGGGCGACGTCACGCCAGCGGCGTTCTGATCGATGCGGCATGGCCGGTTCTCC
>JAATES010000010.1 GCA_015655615.1 Actinomycetales bacterium | reverse complement strand
GATCGGCGCAGGCGCACCGGTGAGCGGATCGAAGCCTCCGCCCGACTTCGGGAACGCGATGACCTCCCGGATCGACTCGGACTTGCTCAGCAGCGCAACGATCCGATCCCATCCGAAGGCGATGCCGCCATGCGGCGGTGCGCCGAACTGGAAGGCGTCCAGCAGGAATCCGAACTGCTCCTGGGCCTCCTGCTCGCCGATCCCCATGACGCCGAACACCCGGTTCTGCACGTCCCGCCGGTGAATACGAATCGACCCGCCACCGATCTCGTTTCCATTGCACACGATGTCGTAGGCGTAGGCGAGGGCATTGCCCGGATCCTGTTCGAAGCTGTCGATCCACTCCGGCTTCGGCGAGGTGAAGGCGTGATGCACTGCCGTCCAGGCCGAGTGCCCCAGGTCGACGTCGTCGTCGGCCCCGGTGGGCTTGAACAACGGAGCGTCCACGACCCAGACGAAGGACCAGGCATCCGGGTCCATCAGCCCTGTCCTGGAACCGATCTCCAGTCGCGCCGCACCCAGCAGTGCCAGTGACTCACTGCGGCCACCGGCACCGAAGAACACTGCATCGCCGGGCTTCGCGCCGGTAGCGGCCGCCAGACCGGACCGCTCGGCGTCGGACAGGTTCTTGGCGACGGGGCCGCCCAGCTCGCCGTCCTCTCCGAAGGTCACATAGGCCAGTCCCCTGGCTCCACGCTGCCGGGCCCATTCCTGCCAGGCGTCGAATCCGCGCCTGTGTGTGCTGGCACCGCCTGGGAAGAGCACGGCGCCGACGTGCGGAGCCTGGAAGACCCGGAACGAGGTGTCCGCGAAGTACGCGGTCAGGTCGACAAGCTCCAGTCCGAAGCGGAGGTCGGGCTTGTCGCTGCCGTAGCGGGTCATCGCGTCCGCGAAGGTGATCCGGTCGATCGGCGTGGTGATGTCGTGTCCGATGAGCTTCCAGAGCGCAGCGAGGATCTCCTCGCCCAGTTCGATGACGTCCTCCTGGTCGACGAAGCTCATCTCGACATCCAGCTGGGTGAACTCCGGCTGCCGGTCGGCCCGGAAGTCCTCATCGCGGTAGCACCGTGCGATCTGGTAGTACCGTTCCATGCCGGCGACCATGAGCAACTGCTTGAACAGCTGCGGCGACTGCGGCAGGGCGTACCAGGATCCGGGCGACAGCCGGGCCGGGACGACGAAGTCCCGGGCGCCCTCCGGGGTCGAATGGGTCAGGGTCGGCGTCTCGATCTCGACGAAGTCCCGCGCTGCGAGCACGGCACGTGCGGCCTGGCTCACCTGGGACCGCAGTCGGAGGGCCGCGGCGGGGGCCGGACGGCGCAGGTCGAGGTAGCGGTACCTGAGCCGGGCCTCCTCTCCGATGGTCTCGGTGCCGTCGAGGGCCGTGGACACCTGGAACGGCAGCGCAGCGGATTCATTGAGCACCACGACGTCGGCAGCGATGATCTCCACCTCGCCGGTGGGCAGGTGGGGGTTCGCGTTGCCCTCGGGGCGCCGAGCCACCGTCCCGGTGACCTGTAGGACGAACTCGCTGCGGAGCGGGTGGGCGACTGCCTCATCGCGAATCACGACCTGCGCGATGCCGCTGGCGTCGCGCAGATCGATGAAGGCCACGCCCCCATGATCACGTCGCCGGTCGACCCAGCCGGAAAGGGTGACGGTGGAGCCGATCTCAGTGGCGCGCAGCGAACCGGCGTCGTGGGTGCGTAGCACAGGGCAGTCCTTATGGTTGCGGTCTGGGAAGCTCTCACCAGTCTAATGGTGGCGAGAGCCCCCAGCCGTCCGACCGAACCGCCGCGATCATGACCGTGCCAGGACACGCACCGTCGCCTTCTTGCTGGTCTTCTTCGCCACGGTCGCCGAACCGGAATAGACGACCCTGAGCTTCTTCTTGCCGCGATGCAGGCCCTTGACGGTCACCGTGCGCCGTCCGTTCTTGAGTGTGGCCCGGGCCACCGTCTTCTTCCCGGCCTTGACGACGATGCGACCGGTGGGCGTCACCCCGGTCGCGGATACCGTGACGGTGACTTTCACCTTCTTGCCCGCAGCAATCTTCTTCTTGGCGAGCGTGACCTTGACCGTTGCCTTCGCCTTGGTCACACTGAGCGCCACGGTCCGGGATGACACCGACGAGAGCGATCCGGCAACGGCGGCCGTCTTGATCTGGTAGACCGCGGAGAGCTGGTGCGCCCCGACCGCCAGCGTCGCAGGAAGGGCGACCGTCAGAGAGCTCTTACCGGCCGGAGCCACCACGGTGCGGATCACCCTGCCGGCATCGCGCACCGAGAGGGTGCCGCCCCCTGCCGACACGGTAGCGGGAACGGTGACCGTCAGGACCGCGCCGCCGGTGCCGTAGGACTGAGATGTCCTGGAGAGCCGGATGCCCGCCAGGGGGTTCGCGGCTGCGGCGACCCGGACACCATCGGATTCAGCGACGCCGGTCAACGCGTCCCTCGTCACCGACACCCTCACCGAGATGATCTGTCCCTCGTCGCTAGCTGTGATCCGGTAGAAGTGATCGGTCTTGCCTGCCAGCACAATGCCGCCGCGAAGCCACTGGTAGGCGACCTCACCGTCGTCGCCGTCCGCCCATCGGCCCGGGCTGGCCGTGAGCTCGCCACCCACGGCCGGAACCCCGCTCAACGACGGCCGCTCGGTCGCCACCGGCGTGCCCAGCCGCACCTGCTGTGCCACGGACTCCGCCTGGGCGCTCTTGCTTCCTCGGGTGGCCGTCACCCGCACCGCGAGCGAGCTGTCGACATCGGACTGCGTGATCGAGTACGAGGGCGACGTCGCGCCGGAGATCGCGGCACCGTTGCGCAGCCACTGATAGCTGTAGGTGAAGACGCTCGACCCGGCCCAGGTGCCGGGATCAGCCGTCACTGTGGCGTTGCGGCGGAGGGCTCCGCGGATCGACGGCTTGGTCACCGAGGTCACCGAATCGGTCGGAAGCGCCACCACGTCGGCACGGGTCGCCAGGGTGTTGTGCAGATGCAGGAGCAGTGCTGCCGCAGTGGTGCTCTGCGCCTTGCGATGGATCGGCATCTGCCGCGGGTAGTCCTTGTAGATCGCGGCCTTGCCGACCTCTCCGAACCACACGTCCGGCTTGAAGACGTCGAAGGTGGACTGGGCGCCGTCCGTGCTGTCGGTGAAACCGTCGGACGAGACCGTCACCGTGTAGCCGATGGTCGTCGCCGTGGAGCCCGACGTGTAGCCCAGTGCCTGCAGGCTCACAGGCAGGACCGCGACATTGGTGTCGAACACGTTCGTGTCGGTGGTGGCCTCGAGGCCGTTGAGCGGCTGGGTGTCCACCACGGTGTTATCGCTGGTGCGATAGGTCTTGACCACGTAGCGGTCGACCCAGCGCTCACTGACCTTGGACTGCTCGACCTGTAGCCGGTACTTCGTCCCCGTGCTCTGGTTCGTCACCTCGGCTTTGATGGTGACATTGCCCACCGGCCTGGCCCAGTTCCCGCGCGTCGACACCCCGATCATGAGCAGACCCGCGGAGGGGTCGCCGGTCTGCTGCGGAGCGGTGGTCGCCGCTCCCACGACATCGATGTCGGCCGCCTGCTGTGACCAGCCGCTCCGCTGGTTGTCGTCGTCCTGCTTGCCGAGCTGGAAGCCCACCACCAGTGACTGGAAGGCGTTGCTGACCGCGGACTGGTCGAGTCCGCCGCCGGTGAGCGGAACATCACCTGAGGTCACGTCGGCCTGATCGAAGACCGGTTCTCCCCCGGACATCGTGCTGGCGAGCTTGGGGGCGGCGTAGACGCCCAGTCGCAGGGTGACTCCGGTCGAGGTCGGCGTCAGCTGGAGCACGCCGGAGGAGTCTGCGACGAACTGCCGGGACAGGCCCTCGTGCGTGGCGGACTGCGTGGGATCCATGACCCGACGGAGGGCACTGGGGTCAGGAATGCACAGGGTCACTGTCACCGTTGCCTTACCACCTGCAGGCACCGTCAGCTGTGCTGGGCTCACAAAGTAGGACACCCCCGGCAT
>JAATES010000310.1 GCA_015655615.1 Actinomycetales bacterium | reverse complement strand
GCTGGCGGTGCTCGACGCGGTGCGGTCGACGGCGCGGCAGACCGCCGCTGACGAGGCGGCGGCGGAGCGGGTCGAGGGGACACGGCACCGGGCCGGGATGTGAGACGACCCCGATATCTCGACTGATTTTCTCTAGAATAGGACACGTGCCAGGACTGCAGTGTGCCACCGAGGCGACCCTGCGGCCCGGTGCGGCCTGTTGTTGTCCGTTCTGATCCGATATCAGTCCGAATGATCGCCAGCTGTCCGCCCAGGAGCACTCATGTTGACGCCGTCCCCCGTTGTCGCCACCCGCCGTGCCGCGCAGTCCAGTGCGCGTCATACCGGCTTCGTGCTCATGGTCGAGTCCGGGAGTGGAGGTGGGGAAGATGCTGCGGAACTCGCCCAGATCGCGGGGCGGCTTGAGGCGCTGGTGCGGCTCTGGCGCCCGCAGTCGCAGATTCACGCCAATCTGACCCGCCCGACCGCCGCGCCGGGCACGTCACACCCCGCCGGCCGCATCCAGGCCATGCTCGACAACACTCCGATCGTCACGGAGACCGTGATCGATGTCGCGCAGCGGCACGTGGTGTCGCCGGAGGGCATCGTGCCTCTGAGCCGGAGGGAGAGCACGCTCGTCGGGTACCTGGTGGAGCGTTCGGGCGTCCCGGTCTCCCGGACGGAGATCCTCGAGGAGGTCTGGGGTGCGGGGCACGTGGACTCGCGTAGTCGCACGGTGGACGTGCATGTGCAGCGGCTCCGTGCGAAGACGGGAATGCCCGGACTGATCTCGACCATCCGGAGATTCGGCTACCGGTTCAACGAGCTGGCTGGCGTCCGCGTTGTCGGATAGGACGGCACTCCCCGCTCCTGATCGGAGCGGGGAGTGCCGTCGGGGCGTGGTGGAGCCACGGATCAGGAGGCGGCGACCGACTCCCGTACCGCCTTGGCAGCGGCCACCAGATGCTCCAGCGATGGTGTCGTCTCGGCGTAGCCCCGGGTCTTCAGGCCGCAGTCCGGGTTGACCCACAGCAGGTTCCCCGGGACGCCCTGGGCGGCGAGCTCCAGCAGCTCGGTGAGCTCCTCGGTGGAGGGCACCCGGGGAGAGTGGATGTCGTAGACCCCCGGCCCGACTCCGCGCGCATACCCCGAGGCGGACAGCTCGGGGACGATCTCCATGTGCGACCGTGCGGCCTCGATGGAGGTGACATCGGCGTCCAGCCCGTCGATGGCACCGATGACCTCGCCGAACTCCGAGTAGCACAGGTGCGTGTGGATCTGCGTGTCCGGGCGGACGCCGGCCGTCGACAGCCGGAAGGAACCGACCGACCAGTCCAGGTACGCGGGCTGGTCCTTCTTGCGCAGGGGCAGCAGCTCGCGCAGCGCGGGCTCATCGACTTGGATGATGGCGATCCCGGCGGCCTCGAGGTCGGTGACCTCATCGCGCAGCGCCAGCCCGATCTGGTTCGCGGTCTCCGCCAGCGGCACGTCGTCGCGCACGAAGGACCACGCCATGATGGTCACCGGGCCGGTGAGCATGCCCTTGACGGGCTTGGCGGTCAGCGACTGCGCGTAGGTGGCCCACCGCACCGTCATGGGTTCCGGGCGGGAGACGTCACCCCACAGGACCGACGGGCGGGTGCACCGGGAGCCGTACGACTGGACCCAGCCGTTGCTGGTCACCGCGAACCCGGCGAGCAGCTCCGCGAAGTACTGGACCATGTCGTTGCGCTCGGCCTCGCCATGCACCAGGACGTCCAGGCCGATCTCCTCCTGCAGGTCGATGACCCGCTTGATCTCGGCCTGCATGGCGGACTCGTAGTCGGCGGTGGACAGCTCGCCCTTGGCGTGTGCGGCCCGGGCCTTGCGGATCTCGGTGGTCTGCGGGAAGGAGCCGATGGTCGTGGTCGGCAACTCGGGCAGGTGCAGCCGCGACTCCTGGGCGCTTGCCCGTTCGGCGTAGCTGCCTCGGTGGAAGTCCGCTTCGGTGAGCGCGGCGGTGCGGGCGCGGATCGCCTCGACCTTGACCCCGGCGGCGGCGGCCCGCGAGGCCAGGGCCTCGGTGGCTGCGAGGAGCTGGACCCGCACGGCGTCGCGGCCCTTGTCCAGCCCCTCAGCCAGAGTGACCACCTCAGTGATCTTCTGGTCGGCGAAGGCCAGCCAGGTGTGCAGGTTGGCGTCGAGCTCAGGGTCGTCCCAGCGCTCGTCTGCGGTGTCGTGCGGCACGTGCTGCAAGGACGTCGAGGTCGACACGGTCACGGCTGCCGCACCCAGGCTCTTGAGAGCCGCGAGGTCGTCGAGCTTGGCCGAGAGGTCGGCACGCCAGATGTTGTGGCCGTCGATCACGCCGCCCACGAGGGTCTTGCCGCTCAACCCCGCAGGCGCTGCGGCGGGCACCGTGCCGCGGACCAGATCCAGGTGGATCGCCTCCACGTCGGTGGCGGCGAGCACTCCGAAGGCGTCCTGGAGATCGCCGAAGGGTGTGGCGACGAAGATCGCGGGCCGGGCCGCGCCTGCGGCAGGGTCGGGCGAGGAAGCGTCCCCGGTCAGCGGTGCCGCGGTGAGGGCCGCATAGGCCCCGGTGACGGCGTCGGCCACCTGGGTGGCGGTCACCGAGATGTTGTCGGTGACCAGCGCGGGCTCATCGAGCTGGACCCAGGGAGCCCCGGCGGCCGCGAGCTCCGCGAGGATCTGCTGGTAGACGGGGAGCAGGTCGGCCAGGCGGCTCAGGGGCTCGAAGCCCTCGGGAGCGTCCTCGCTGGGCTTGCTCAGGAGCAGGTAGGTGACCGGGCCGACCAGGACCGGGCGGGTGACGATGCCTGAGGCCTTGGCCTCGTTGAACTGCTCGACGAGGCGCCGGGAGCTCAGAGAGAACGTGGTCGCGGGGCCGATCTCCGGCACCAGGTAGTGGTAGTTCGTGTCGAACCATTTGGTCATCTCCAGCGGGGCGATCTCGCCGACGCCACGAGCCAGGGTGAAGTAGAGGTCCTGCCCGCTCAGGCCTGCGAACCGGGTGGGAACTGCGCCGACCGTGGCCGTGAGGTCGAGGACCTGATCGTAGAAGGAGAAGGTCTCCGGAACGGCGCCGTCGTGGGCCGACAGACCCAGCTCGACCAGCCGGGCGCGGGTGGCCGCACGCAGCTGGGAGGCGGTGTCCTCCAGTTCGGCCAGGCTCGATCTGCCGGCCCAGTAGGATTCAACGGCCTTCTTCAGCTCCCGTCGGCGCCCGATGCGGGGATAGCCGACGACAGTGGCAGAGGGGAATACGGGGGTGGTCATGCGGAGGAGCCTTTCGTGGCCGGGATGAGTCAGGACTAGGGCGTGGTCAGTGCACGGGGCGATTCGGGGTGGACGGCTTGCAGGGCGGTGACGTGCTCTGACGCCGGATCGGCGGTCAGCAGGCCTAGGCCCGCGAGGACGTCGAGGGCGGGCCTGGATTGGTTGAAGGTGTAGATGTGCAGGCCCGGTGCGCCCGCATCGAGGACGGCACGGGCCAACTCTACGGATGCCGCGATGCCGGTTTGGTGCCTGGCTTCGTCGTCCGGCGCCGAGGCCAGGCGTTCCAGCAGCTCGACGGGCGGTTCCACTCCGGAGAGCTCCGCGACCCGTTGCAGCCGCCGGGGGTCGGTCGTGGGGAGCAGGCCCGCGAGGATGGGGATGCGGACGCCTGCGGCCCGCGCACGCTCGACGAACTCGGCGTAGGCGTCGGCGCGGTAGAACAGCTGCGTGATCGCAAAGCTGGCACCGGCGGCCTGCTTGACCAGCAGGCGCTCGATCTCCTGGTCGCGTGACGTGCCCGACCCCGGGTTGCCGTCCAGGAACGTGGCCACGGCGATCGTCAGCGGATGGGCGGCCGCTCGCAGTGCCGTGCCCGGATGGGCCTGGCAGCGCTGCGCCTCGACGTCACGCAGCAGGGCGATGAGCTCGACCGAGGAGTTCACTCCGCCGGGGGGCGGGCGCCAGTCCGGCTGGCCCTGCGGCGGGTCCCCGCGAAGCGCGAGGAAGGACCGTACCCCTGAGTCGAGGAACTCCTCGACCACGTCGATCACATCGGCACGGCTGTGCCCCACGCAGGTCAGATGGGCGATCGGCAGCACGGGGGTGTCGCGGAGCAGGCGGTCGACCACGGCACGCGCGGTGTCGCGGTCGGTGCCGGCGGCTCCGTACGTCACCGACATGAAGTCCGGGCGGGCAGCGACCAGCCGCTCGGCATTGGCCCAGAACTTGGGGGCGATCGAGGGATTGCGCGGCGGCATGACTTCGAAGGAGATGGTGGGTCTCGGGGAGCGGTCGGGGCCGTACGAACACATCGAAGGCCTCCTGAGGCGTCCATCGCGCCTGGCGTTAGCACCGGTACTTCCAGGAGACGTCCTGAGAGGGGGTTGCTGCGGCGTCGTCAAGCCAGGACTCTCGACCGCTCTGGATGGTGGAGTTCACTCTAATGAGCATGGCGTCGCCAGCCAACGGCTGTCCGCATTCTGGGAATCTTTGGGCCGTCTGAGCGGGAACTGTCTGCCTTTTCCCGCTTGATGTCTCGTATTGTGAGACGCCAGTGGTGCCCCGTATTTAAACCATAGTTTTTCAGTAGTGTTGGGGATGTTGAAGCGCACAGGGTGTGCGCTCCGGACGAGAGGCCTGCTATGACCTTCCTGACACGCACGCGTACCCGACTGGCGGCCACGGTCGCTCTCACCATGAGCGCCGCGCTCCTGGCAGCCTGTGGTGGCAGCACGGGTGACAGCGACGACACCACCCTGTCGCTCGTCGGATTCGCCGTACCACAGGCGGGCAACAATGCCGCTCAGGCGGCCTTCGCCAAGACCGAAGCGGGCAAAGGGACCACCTGGAAGGAGTCCTATGGGGCGTCGGGCGACCAGAGCCGCGCCGTCGAAGGCGGTCTCAAGGCCGACTATGTGCACTTCTCCGTGACGCCGGACATCACTCGGCTGGTTGACGCGGGCCTGGTGGACGAGACCTGGGACGATGGCGCCAACAAGGGGATCGTGACGGACTCCGTCGTCGTGCTCGCGGTGCGCGAGGGCAACCCGAAGGGAATCACCGGGTGGGACGACCTGATCAAACCGGGAATCGGGATCGTGACCCCCAACCCGGGCTCCTCAGGCGCCGCGCGCTGGAACATCCTGGGGGCATGGCAGCACGTCATCGCTGCCGGCGGCACAGAGGAGGAGGCCTCG
>JAATES010000395.1 GCA_015655615.1 Actinomycetales bacterium | reverse complement strand
GGCCGCCGAACTCATCGGACATCATCGTCAGCACGCACGGGATCTCCTCACCGCGCGCGGCCCATGCCGTCGCATAGGTGGAGTGGGTGTGGACGACGCCGTAGACCTCCGGCATGTGGCGGTAGACGTAGGCGTGCGCTGCGGTGTCCGACGACGGGGCCTGGTCGCCGTCGACGAGCGTGCCGTCGAGGTCGCAGACCACCATCGACTCCGGTGTCAGCTCGTCATAGGTGACTCCCGAGGGCTTGATGACGAACAGGTCGGCGCCGCGCAGCCGCTGTGAGACGTTGCCGGCCGTCCAGACGACCAGCCCCCAGCGGGGGAGCTCGGCGTGCAGCCGGGCCACCGTCTCGCGGACGTGGCGGATCTCGTCCTGTACCTCGGGTGAACAGGTGTCCAGCATGGTGCGGGACCTCCTCGGTGTGATGGGGGTGGTCGGGGAGCCGGTTCGGCGTCGATCAGTGGAGGGCGGCGACGGCTGCGCGTTCGATGGTGAGCCCGTGGCGGAATCGCTCCAGGAAGGCCGCGTAGCCCGCGACGTCGTCGTCGAGTGGTGCGCACACCTGCAGGTCGGCCTGGGCGAAGACCCGTGCGCCGAGATAGTCGGCCAGGGTGTCCCCGTCACCTTCCAGCAGGTAGGACGCCAGCAGCGCCATGCCCCAGGAGCCGCCTTCGCCTGCGGTGCGACCGACCGCGATGGGCACTCCCAGGGAGGCCGCCAGGAGGCGTTGCGCGACCCCGGCGGTCTTGAACAGGCCGCCGTGCGCGAACATCGAGTCGATCCGGACGCCCTCGGCGGCCAGCGTGCGCATGCCCAGGCTCAGGGTCCCGAATGCTCCGTAGAGCTGCGACCGCATGAAGTTCGCCAGCGTGAGCTTGCTGCCGGGCGTGCGCACGAACAGTGGCCGCCCCTCAGCGACCTCTGCGATGGGCTCTCCCGACAGGTAGTTGTACGACAGCAGCCCGCCGCCGTCGGCTTCGCCGTCGAGCGCCGCGGTCAGGAGGGTCTCGAACACCTCGTTGGCGTCCGTCGTATGGCCGAGCGCGGTGGCGAACTGCCCGAAGACCTCCGCCCACGCCCCTAGCTCGCTCGCGCCGTTGTTGCAGTGAACCATGGCGACGGGATCGCCTGCGGGAGTCGTCACGACGTCCAGCTCGTGGTGGACGTGCCGCAGGGCGTCCTCGAGGACCACCATGGCGAAGATGGACGTGCCCGCGCTGACGTTCCCGGCTCGCGGAGAGACCGAGTTGGTGGCGACCATGCCGGTGCCGGCATCGCCTTCCGGAGGGCACATGGGGCTGCCGGCTGCCAGGGAGCCCGTGGGGTCGAGCAGCAGCGCGCCTTCGGCAGTGATGGTTCCGGCTGGTCGGCCTGCCGCCAGTGGGCGGGGCAGCAGGTCGAGCAATGGCGTCGCGAAGCCCAGGTTCGCCAGCAGCGAGTCCACGATCTTGAGCTTCTGGTCGTCGTAGGCGCAGCTGTGTGCTCTCAGGGGGAAAATGCCCGAGGCGTCTCCTGCTCCGACGACCTTCTGTCCGGTCAGGCGCCAGTGCACGTACCCGGCCAGCGTCGTCACGAAGGAGACGTCCGTCACGTGAGGCTCCTCGTCGAGCACCGCTTGGTAGAGGTGCGCGATCGACCACCGCATCGGGATGTTGTGGTTCAGCAGCTCGGTGAGCCTGGTCGCGGCGGCATCGGTGTTCGTGTTGCGCCAGGTACGGAACGGCACCAGCAACTGGCCCTCGGCGTCGAAGGCGAGGTAGCCATGCATCATCGCGGACACGCCGACGGCGGCGAAGGACTGCGGCCTGACTCCGTGACGGCGCTCTGCGTCCTCGCGTACCGATGCCACCGCATCCTGGACTCCGGACCAGACCGCGTCCAGCGAGTAGGTCCACACGCGGTCCGAGAACTGGTTCTCCCACTTGTGGGACCCGGTGGCCAGCGGAGTGTGGTCCAGGCCGATCAGGCAGGCTTTGATGCGGGTGGAGCCGAGCTCGATCCCGAGCACCGCGCGACCCTCCGTGAGCGTGGCCGCTTCGTCGGCGAGGGGCAGCTTCGACGGGCCACCGGCTCCTGGGGCGATGGTCATCGCCACTCCTCTCACGTCAGCTATGACTGAGGTCCATCGACGCCCGAGGATCACGCGCCGGCCTCAGGGACGGGCATGGTCGAGAGCACAATGCCGGTGACACCGTTGTCCTCGAGAATCGCATGTTAACGCTCACATATGTGAACGCTCACAACGGTAGCAGTGCTGCTGGATCTTGGCAAGAACGCGAGGATGACGTGTGGTTCCGGCGTGGTGCCGGACTAGAGTTGGCCAAGATTCTGCCAGCGTTGGCCCAGATCATGGAGGTGTGTGGTGGTGCACGATCGCTCTTCTCGTCGGCCGCTCAGCGGAGAGCAGGTCACGATCGCCCATGGCCGGTATCGGGCCGACATCGCGACGGTCGGAGCCAGCCTGCGGACCCTCACGTTCGCGGGACGGGACCTGATCGCACCCTTCGACGCGGACCGCGTCCGCCCGGTCTATCGGGGGGCCACTCTGGTTCCGTGGCCCAACCGGATCGCATCGGGTCGCTATGTGTACCACGGCCGGCCCCACCAGCTCCCGGTCAACGAGGCGGAACGCGCCACAGCCCTGCATGGCCTGGGCATCTGGGCCGACTGGACGGTGGTGTCCGTCACTCCTTCCGAAGCCACGCTGGAGTACCGCATCCCCGCCCAGGAGGGGTACCCGTTCGATGTGCTCGTGAGGTCTTCCTTCGCTCTGGCCGACGA
Organism: Actinomycetales bacterium; assembly: GCA_015655615.1. Classification (GTDB taxonomy): domain Bacteria; phylum Actinomycetota; class Actinomycetes; order Actinomycetales; family Cellulomonadaceae; genus Rarobacter. Next base: position 3,917 of record JAATES010000395.1, on the reverse strand, counting down.
CGGCCTTCGGTGGGCGGTGACGGCCGCCAACCTCGGTGACGTCGCCGCCCCGTTCGGGGTGGCGTCTCACGCCTATCTCGTCGCAGGCTCGGGAGTCGTCGACGACTGGACGGTCTCCATACCGGCCGGAGAGGTTCTCGAGGTCACCGAGGACAGGCTGCTCCCGGTGGCGGTTCGGGACGTGGCGGGCTTCGCCGGCGGCTCCCTGGACTTCCGTAGCCCGCGCCTGCTCGGGGAGACCTTCATCGATCACGCCTACACGGGCTTGACCGCCGAGACCTCCGGCTCGGCGGTCGCGGACGGCGAGTGCCGCGTCGAACTGCGGTCCGCGGATGGCTCGGGCACGGCCATGGTGTGGGACCCGGTCGCACTGCCCTGGCTGCAGGCGCACACGGGCGACCGGCCGGAGCCCGAGCTGCATCGGAGCGGCCTGGCCGTGGAGCCGATGAGCTGTCCGCCCGATGCCTTCAACAGCGGTACCGACCTGGTGACCCTCGAACCGGGCCGGCGGTACCACGTGAGCTGGCGGATCTGCGCGCTGGGAGAAGCGCGATGAACGAGCGCAGCGGCACGGGTTCCCGCCCGCCCAGCATCATGGAGGTCGCGAAACAGGCGAAGGTCTCGCACCAGACCGTGTCCCGGGTCATCAACGGCTTCCCCGGGGTGCGTCCGGAGACGCGGGAGCACGTGCTCAAGGCCATCGACAAGCTCGGCTACCGCCGCAATAGCGCGGCCCGCACCCTGGTCACCCAGCGCTCCGGCCTCATCGGGGTGATCACGGTCGGGTCCTTCCTCTTCGGGCCCACCAGCACGCTGGTCGCGATCGAAGAGGCCGCACGCCGGCACGGCTACATGGTGCTCCTGTCGACGCTGCGCGAGGGCGACGACGTGGATCTGACCAAGGCGGTGAACGATGCGCTGGGCCAAGGGGTGGAGGCGCTGGTCATCATCGCCTCCCGGGAGAGCCTGGTCAGACGCACAGCGGAGCTGCGGACCGGCGTGCCGCTCCTGGTGGTCGGCCCGAGCCCGGTGGATGTCAGAGACCTCGCCACCTTGAGCGTCGATCAGGACGCAGGTGCCCGCACCGCGATCGACTACCTCGTCGGCCTCGGTCATCGGTCGATCGTCCTGCTGACGGGACCACAGGACTGGACCGACGCCCAACTGCGGCTGGCCGCCGCCCGGGAGGAGTGCGAACGGCACGGTCTGGCCTACCGGGTCTACGACGGCGACTGGACCGCAGCAAGCGGGTATGCGGCGGCGGGGCGACTCGTCGAGGAGCGTTGGGCCACCGCCGGCGGCCTGGTGCCGACGGCCCTGTTCTCTGCCAACGACCACATGGCCCTGGGCGTCCTGGCAGGGCTCAACGCTGCAGGGGTCGCGGTTCCCGCCGAGGTGTCGGTGATCGGGTTCGACAACATCGCCGGGTCGGACTACTTCAGCCCGGCCCTCACCACGATCGAGCAGGACTTCACCGCCCTGGGTCACCGGGTGCTCCTGGCGAGCCTCGCCATGCTCGCGGGCGACCCTCCCGACCTCACTCCGGTGCCGGCGACGCTGCTCGTCCGGGACTCGACCGGCCCCCGGGCGGAAAGCACGTCCTCGTCATCCTGACGGTCACCCGCCCGGACGGCCCATCCCTCTGGGAGGGCCGGCAGCCCAGGGTGCGTGCCCGGCTACCGCGCCAGGCCGGCCGCGAACACGGTCAGCAGGTCGCGTCCCTGCTGCCAGGACCGTGGGACGCTGGCGGAGTTGATGTGCCCGAGTGCTCCTGCCAGCACGTACGCCGATCCCCATCCGGCCGCCAGGCCGGCTGCCGCCGCGGCCGAGCAGAAGGGATCGTCACTGCTGGCGATCACGACGCTCGGCACCGGGAGCGGGCCCGCAGTCGTACCGTCGAATCCCGCGGCCTCGCGTGGAAAGGCCGCACCGTGGCGATCGGGCGGGGCGACCAGGAACACCCCCGCTACCCGGTCGGGGTGGTCGTGGGTCCACCGCGCCGCGACGAGGCAGCCGAGGCTGTGCGCGACCAGCAGCGAGCGCGATCCGTCGACCGCCCGGTCGAGTGCTGCCGTCCAGTCCGCAGGGTCGGGCAGGTCCCAGGACTCCGGTCGCATGCTCACGGCGTCGGGCAGCGTCTCCTCCCAGGCCGTCTGCCAGTGCCCGGCCCCAGATCCGCCGATTCCCGGGACCATGGTGATGCGCATAGGACTCCTCTCCGGCCGGCCGCCGTCCACTGCGGCAGTGCGGACCTCGCGACCTCTGAGACCGGCACGGCCCGGTGTGGCCGGTGTGCCTGACGAGCCTAGATCATCCGCTGACGCGGCCGTGGAGTCGGTCCTCTTCTGCGCTCTCCGGCGTGCCGGCAGTCGTCGGGGACGACCCCCTAGAAGGGGGGATGCCTTGGCGTGACCGAAGAACGTAGAGTCGATGAGGGCGGGTTGGGGGCTTGGGTCGCAAGCCACTGGTGCCGGTCCGCGATGACGTCGTCACCGTGACGGGTGGCGACCATGGCGTCAAGGAGAGAGGCAGCATCCGTGCACATCGACATGCCCATGCGAGACGACATCGAGTGATTGGCTTCGGCTCGGGATCCGTTGAGCGTGACCATCTATCTGCCCACAAGCACGGTCCCGGCGCATTCGGAGCTCAATCAGCAGCGGGCTCGCGGGCTGGTGAGCCAGGCGATCGCGCAGGTGGGCGAGCGTACTGACCACCGGACCGCAGCGCTCATCGAAGAACACCTCACAGCGCTGCTGGAGGACCCGTCGTTCTGGTTCGACGTGGGACGCAGCCTGGCCGTGTTCGTCACGGCCGACGGTGCCGTGGAGTTCCGGCTGCCCAACGAGCTGACCGAGTATGTCGGCGTCGCAGACCGGTTCGTGGTCACGCCGCTGCTGCGCGCCGTGACGTTCCCCCAGGCTGCCTTCGTGCTGGCGCTCTCCCAGAACGGTGCGCGGCTCATCGAGGTGTCGGCGGATCTTCCGGCGCAGGAGATCCAGGTGTCGGATCTCCCCGAGAGTGCGCAGAGCGCTGCCGGACTGGCCTCCATCGGGGGCCGTTCGCCCTACGGCCGGCTCCAGGGGATGAGGGCCGCAAGGTGCGTCTGACGCAGTATGCGCGTGCCGTCGACCACAGCCTGCGTCCGATCCTCAACGGGGAGTCCCTGCCGCTCATCCTCGCGGCTGCGGAGCCGCTGGCCAGCATCTACCGGAATCTGACCGGTTACGCCGCGCTGGCCCCCGAGCTGATCCGCGGCAACCCGGACGAGCTCACTGAGGCACAGCTGGCGGATGCCGCTCGGGAGATCCTCGACGGCGTCTATGCGGCAGAGCTCAAGGAACTGCAGGAGACCTTCGCCGAGCGACGTCAGAACGGCCGCGCCGCCACGGATCTGAGCGACCTCGCGCGGGCGGCGGCCTTCGGCGCCATCGGAACCCTCGCCGTCGACATGGATGCCGAGGTGCCCGGCAGCGTCGGTGACGACGGCACGCTGACCCTGGGTGAGGACACCGGGCTCGACGCGATCGAGGAGATCGCGCGCCGCGCCATCGTGACCGGAGCCAGGGTGCTGGCAGTCCGTAGCTCGGATCTGCCCGATGGTGTGACCGCCGCGGGCATCCTCCGGTATGCGGTCTGAGGCAGCCCGCCGCGGACCGATGCGAGCAGGGGTGGCCCGGTGAGCGCCTACGCTGGATGGCGTGAGATATGTAGCGCTGGGTGACAGCTTCACCGAAGGCGTCGGCGATGAACTCGCCGATGGCAGCGTCCGTGGTTGGGCTGATCTGGTGGCGCAGGGACTGGCGGATGCCAGCGATGAGCCGGTGTCCTATGCCAATCTGGCGATCCGCGGACGGCTGCTGGTGCCGATCGTGACCGAGCAGCTGCCGCGGGCGCTCGCGTTGGATCCCGTGCCG
>JAATES010000097.1 GCA_015655615.1 Actinomycetales bacterium | reverse complement strand
TGCAGACCGGCAAGACGGTGGCCAGCGTGACGTTGCCGACGTCGGTGTCCTCGGGAACCTCTGAGGTCATGCACGTCTTCTCACTCGGCAGCGACGGCAGCTACGCCCAGGCGAAGGCCTCGACGACCACGCTGGCGTCGGCGGAGTCATCGTCCGGGGACGCGTCCGTGCGTCTGACGGCGACCGTGACGGCTGCCGGGCTGGCACCTGGTGATGGTGAGCCGTCGGGTGTGGTGGAGTTCCGCGAAGGGAGCAGGACGCTGGCCAGCGGCACCCTGGTCGACGGTGTCGCGAGCGTCCTGCTGCCGGGTGACCTCAGTGCAGGTGTGCACGCCATCAAGGCGTACTACCGGGGTTCCGCAGCCGTGGCCGTCTCACAGTCTGCTTCCGTCGATGTGACGATCGTTCACCCGGCGGTCGCGTCCACCACGGTCCTGACGCCCTTGACCGTCTCCCTCGTCGAGGGGAACAGTGCCTCACTGACGGCAACGGTCACGGCGGCGGATCTGCTGCCGGAGGGCGATCTTCCCACTGGAACAGTCGAATTGCGTGAGGGCTCCCGGGTTCTGGCATCGGGGACGCTCGCCGACGGGAAGGTGGCGCTCGGGCTTCCGGCCGGTCTGACGGTGGGCCAGCATACGCTGGTGGCCGTCTATCAGGGCTCGACAGCCGTCCTGCCCTCGACCTCGGTGGCTGTGACGGTGACCGTGACCGCGGCGGGCGTCAGCAAGGCGAACTCGGCGACCAGGCTTGCTGCACCTGCTCGCCTGGCGGCCGGGACGGTGGGGACGCTGACCGTCACCGTCACGTCACCGGGCAGGGTTCCTACGGGCAGGGTTCCTACGGGCCGGGTTCCTACGGGCCGGGTCGAGATCCGTTCAGGGTCGACCGTGCTGGCAACCGGCACACTGTCCTCCGGCAAGGCGATCATCCGCCTCCCGGCCAAGTCGACGGGCAAGCCGGGCGGTGTGCGACTCACCGCCGTGTACCTGGGTTCGGCCACTGTCAATGGCTCCAGCTCGCCCGACGCCTCGATCTCCGTGACCAAGGCGAAAGCGAAGGTCAAGGTCAAGGCTGTGAAGAAGACCCTGAAGAAGGGTCGGAAGGCGCGGATCGCAGTGACGGTCAGCTCGACCGGACAGGCCTCGGGGACGGTGCGGCTGACCTATCGCGGAAAGACCCTTCGCAAGGTCACAGTCAAGCCCGGCAAGAAGACCACGGTGACCCTGCCGAAGTCGTTCACCGCCCGGACCGGCAAGCACAAAGTCACAGTCCGGTATTCAGGCTCGGCGACCGTGGTGGCCACGTCCGTCACCGTGAAGGTCACCGTGAGACGGTAACTCCGTCCATGTCACCTGCCTCCATGACGACGTACTCGGGTGAGCACCCAGAGCATGCTCGTCCCTAACAGCGGCATTGCGGAGACGATCAGATACGACCCGGTCCGTTTGGTGACGAGGCGTCGGCCGTGCGGCCTCCACCACAGGAGCCATCCGGTGAGCGCGACGATTGCCGAGATGTATCCAGAGGGGATCAGGACGTCGATGCAGGCCAATCCCCGACACGCAAGCACACACGATCTCGAGCGCTCTCTTGAATCGCCGTGACCTGGCCCGTCTGGCAGCGCGCCGATACGCACCGGCTCGTCCTGTGGCCCGCCGACCTGCGCGGCATTCCGAGGTGTTCGCTGTCAAGGACCCCTGACTATGAGAGCCTTGAACACTCGCCTCAGTCGTACGGCGAATCGATGAGCACGAGCAGCGCGGGGGCGGTCCTCACGGAGTGGAGCCATCACAGACACGGAGGGTCCGGGATGAGAATCGCAGTGGTGGGTGCCGGTGGCATCGGTGCCTTCTTCGGAGCCTGTCTACAGCGGGCCGGGCATGAGGTCGGCTTCGTGGTGACCGAGCGGCATGTGGGGCCCATCGTGGACCACGGGCTGCGAGTCACCACCGACCGCGAGGACTTCGTCGTCAGGCCTGCGGCTGCGACCACCCAGGCCGGGGACATCGGTCCGGTCGATGCCGTCATCGTGGCAGTCAAGACGTATCAGCTTGGTGACGTGCTCGCCGGGCTGCCGGCACTGGTGGGTCCCGAGACGGTCGTGCTCACGCTGCAGAACGGGGTCACAGCGGGTCCGAGGCTCCGCAGCGCTCTGGACGGCGCGCACGTCATTCCCGGTCTCGCCGTGATCGTCGCGTATCTGGAACGCCCCGGCCATGTGCGGCAAGTCGGCGGACGTACCGGAATCATTATGGCTCCGACTCCGCTTCCAGGACCGGACGACACGGCTGCCTCGGACGACCCGACTGTCTCGGCCGACCCGACGCAGCGCGGTCCGGCAGGCCGCAGGAGCTCCGCACCCGACCTGCGCGTCCAAGGCCTCACCCAGGCCCTGAGCGAGGCAGGGGTCCGCGCTGAGATCTCCCAGGACATCGACCGCGATCTCTGGCGCAAGTTCGCCCTCATCACCGCGTTCGGTGGCGTCGGGACGCTGACGCATTCGACCATCGGTGAGTACGCC
>JAATES010000311.1 GCA_015655615.1 Actinomycetales bacterium | reverse complement strand
GGTGGCAGGTGCGGCTTCGATCGACTGGCGGATCCGAGGCTTGATGAGCGATGCCGGAATGGCCTTGATGATCGCCAGCACCAGGAACGCTGTGAGCACCTTGTCGATGAAGTTAGACCCGAGCCGGGGCCAGAACGCGGAGCTGAAGGCACCCTGCCCCGACTTCTGGAGCCAGAGGACGACCACGTCGAGCCCGCTGCCGTTCACCCCGCCGAACAGCGCCACGGCGATGAAGGTTCCGATGACCGGCGCGATGATCGCCACGAGCAGCCCGATGACGGGCACGGTCTTGGCGTTGTAGCCCCATCCGTTAGCGATGCCTCCGACGATGATCGCGATGGCGATCTGCACCAGAGCGAACGGGATGGTGTTCGGGTTGTCGGTGACACCCAGCACCAGGTTGGACAGCACGCCGACCAGGATGCCCCAGCGGATGCCGAAGAGCCCCGCCACCAGGAAGGTGCCGATGGTGTCGAGGAACAGGAACGAGATGGCGAGCAGTCCGACCAGGGTCCCGCCGACCACGTTGAGCACGACCGCGAAGGCGCTGACGGTCAGGATCAGGGACAGCGAGTTGGGATTGTGCAGGGGGCGACGGTCGGGTCGGAGCCACGAGAACCGGTCGGCAGGAGCAGTGGGAGAAGACGCAGACATGACAGACCTCGGAGAGCTTGGACGGAAGGGGACTGTGGTGATGGCGCGGACGGTCGTGTCCGCTCGGTGATGGTGTCAGGCAGGCCTGGGTGCGGATCAGGCCTGCTGCCTACACCAGCGGCAATGGTTCGAGGTGGTTCCTACATGCGTCATAACCTGGATATTACGGACTTGGTCGACAGCCTCCGCATCGTCTCCCGAAAATCTCATTATGTGGATCTATATGGATGCGGGCTGGGGAGATCGGCCTGTCTGGATGGAAATGAGCAGGTGGAGCGCGTCGGCGCCAGTGCGGCACGTCTCATATCGTGGGACTGGTCCTCGCAATGCCCAGCGGCGGTGGCGAGCCGGCGGTCGCAGTGACGCATTGGACCAGGGTGGTGCGCCTATGTCCGTCTTGCGTCGAACCTCCCAAAGTCGCGAAGATGCTAAGTCTGGTAGCCTTTGTACTGCCAATGACGGCGACAGCATCAGAAGACAACGGGGGAGCTTGTCTCATGTCTATGTCAATCCGCAACTCACTATCACGGCACCGGTCCGCACCCTTGGCCCTCCTCGTCGCCTCGTCGATGAGCCTGTGCGCGATGGGTGCCGTCGCGCCGGGTGCCGCGGCCGTAGAGGCGACCGACCTGATCACGTGTGTGCCGATGGGGAATGAGACGTACTGCACGGAGTTCGGGTCGATGTCCGCTCGGGGTGCGGAAGACCTGCTTGCAGACGTTGACGCGGCGATTGCGAACAACCCCGACGGCACCAAGGACGTGACCGATGACGGTGGTGACCTGAGCCTTGACGAGACGGTCGCCCGGCTCATCCGGCTCAGCCCCGCCGAGCTCAAAGAGCGGCAGGATCACCAGATCGCTGAGGCCCGGGTCGTGGTCGCCGAAGAGCAAGCTGAGGAGCGGCTCACCACGGTGCTCAGCACCATTCAACTCGTCGTGGATTCCGCGGCGATGATCGTCCTGGGAGTCGACTACGCGGCCGGCTTGCTCGCTGTGCCGGCCACCGCCGTGTCAGCGGCGGGTGATCAGTGACACGTCTCGCACGGCCCCGCGGTCGGCCGAGGTCGCCATGGCGGCATAGGCCCGTAGGGCGGGCGAGACGTAGCGATCCCGGTTCTTCGGCTGCCACGGGTGCTCGCTGGCCTCCATCTTTGCCCGGCGGGTCGCAAGTTCCTCGTCCGGGACGTTGAGGCGGATCAGCCGGGTGTCCACATCGATCTCGATCTCGTCGCCGTCCTCGATCAGTCCGATGGCCCCACCCGCGGCCGCCTCGGGTGAGATGTGTCCCACCGAGATGCCGCTCGATCCGCCGGAGAAGCGCCCGTCGGTGATGAGCGCACAGACCTTGCCCAGTCCCAGGCCCTTGATGAAGGACGTCGGGTAGAGCATCTCCTGCATGCCCGGGCCACCGGCCGGGCCCTCATAGCGGACGACGACCACGTGCCCGGGCTGAACCTGCTTCGAGAGGATCTTTTCGACGGCCTCCTCCTGGGATTCCACGACGATCGCCTTGCCCACGAAGTGGAAGACGTCGGGGGAGATACCCGCGGTCTTGAGGACCGCACCGTCCTCGGCGATGTTCCCGCGCAGCACCGCCAGGCCCCCTTCGACGGTGTAGGCGTGGGCCACATCGCGGATGCAGCCGGTCGCGGCATCCGTGTCCAGGGAGTCCCACCGGTTCGAGGTCGAGAACGCCTGGGTGGTGCGCACACCGCCGGGGGCGGCATGGAAGAGCTCCAGCGCCCGGTCGCTGACGTGCTCACTGCGGATGTCCCACTCATCGAGCCACGGCTGGAGGGTGGGGGTATGCACGCTGGTGACGTCGGTGTTGAGCAGTCCGGCCCGGTTGAGCTCGCCCAGCAGGGCGGGGATGCCACCGGCGCGGTGGACATCCTCCATGTGGTAGTCCGGGTGGTTGGGTGCCACCTTGGACAGGCACGGCACCTGGCGGCTGATGCGCTCGATGTCGGTGAGGTCGAAGTCGACCTCGGCCTCCTGAGCGGCGGCCAGGATGTGCAGGACGGTGTTGGTCGAGCCGCCCATGGCGACGTCGAGCGTCATCGCGTTGCCGAACGCGGCTTTGGTGGCGATGCCGCGGGGGGCGGCGGTGTCGTCCTCGTCCTCGTAGTAGCGGCGGGCCAGGTCGACCACGGTCCGGCCGGCTTCGAGGAACAGCTCACGGCGAGCAGTGTGGGTGGCCAGGGTCGAGCCGTTGCCCGGCAGGGAGAGACCGAGGGCCTCGGTCAGGCAGTTCATCGAGTTGGCGGTGAACATGCCGGAACAGGAGCCGCACGTCGGACACGCCGATTGCTCGACGGCTGAGAGCGAGTCGTCGGACACGGCGTCATCAGCCGAGTAGTTGATGGCGTTGATGAGGTTCAAGTGCGTGTAGGCGACGCCGTCGGCGACCACCGCCTTGCCGGCCTCCATCGGGCCACCGGAGACGAACACGGTGGGGATGTTCAGGCGCAGCGCGGCGTTGAGCATGCCGGGGGTGATCTTGTCGCAGTTGGAGATGCACACCAGGGCATCGGCGCAGTGCGCGTTGACCATGTACTCCACTGAGTCGGCGATCAGGTCGCGGCTGGGCAGCGAGTAGAGCATGCCGCCGTGGCCCATGGCGATGCCGTCGTCGACGGCGAT
>JAATES010000318.1 GCA_015655615.1 Actinomycetales bacterium | reverse complement strand
GCAAGCTCGGCATCGGAGCGCAGTGCCCTTGCCTGTTCGATGTCGTCGGCCGCTTGCTTACGAGCGTCCTGCAGCTCCTGGGCGGCAGTCGTCCTGGCGAGACTCAGCTCTTCGGCGGCTTCGGTGCGGGCGGACTCCAGGGTCTGCTGGGCTTCGGTGCGGGCGGACTCCAGGGTCTGCTGGGCCTCGTGCGCCGCGTGCTGTGTCAGGGCGTCGGCACTGGTGCGGGCATCGGCCAGAGCCTGGTCGCGCTGCCGGTTCGCCTCGCCAATCAGGTCGTCGGCCTGTTGCTGCGCCGCAGCAGTCACCGATGCGGCTTGCTTCTCCGCAGCCGCGGCTTGTTCGACTCGTTCCCGGTCAGCTGTGGCACGTGCCGATTCGATTTCGCGTTCTGCGGTGAGGACCTGCTGAGCAGTCTGAGACGTCACAGCGTTCTGAATGCGTGCGGCCTCGCGTTCGGCGGACTGCACGAGCTCCGTGGCCCGGCGCTCCGCTGTCTCCACGGTGATCGAGGCGTGAGCATCTGCCTGTGAGACCAGGGTGTCATGCGTGAGGTGTGCCTCCGACACGAGGCGCTCGGCTTCGCGGTTCGCCTCGCCCAGACGGCGCGCGACCTCATCCTGCGCTGATTGGACCAACTCGTCCGATCGACTGGTCGCGGAGGCGACCAGTGAATCCGATTGCTCCTCGGCGGACCGCAGGAGCATCTCGACGCGGGCACCAAGGCCGGCATACGAGGGCTCAGCCGTCTCCTTGAGGCGGTTCTGGGCCTCGGCGAGCTTCTCACTGGCCTCCACAACCTCCCCGTCGGCACGCAGGATCCGCTCATCTAAGTGGGCGATGCGCGTCCTGGCATCATGAAGCTGCGCCTCGGCCTCAAGGGCTCGGCGGTGCAGGCCATCGACGAGCGCGTCCACTTGCTCGCGGTCATAGCCGCGAAATGCAATGTCGATGCTGTTGGCCTCTTCGGACATGGTGCCTCCCCTGGCAGAAGTGTCTGTGCCCACTCTACCGACGTGCCCTGGGCTTGTGGGAAGCCCCGGGATGCGAGGGAGGCTCGACGGGCGAGCTGGCAGAAGTTCCGGATACCCTGGGACGGTCATGAATACTCCCCAGAGAATCCCTCGTGTCCTCGGCGCGGTCCTGATCCTCGCCGGTCTGGTCTGCGCGCTTGCCGGAATCGGCTCGTCCACCTGGTGGCGGACGGATACGGTGCTGGCACCCAGCGCCGGTGCGTCGACCACGGTCCTGGTCACGGCTCCGGGCATGCTGCAGACCGGTGGCACCCCGGTGAGCATCGCGGCGACCGGTCCCGCCGGATCCACCGTGGTCCTCGTCGTGGGCCGCACCACGGACGTCCAAGGGTGGCTGGGCGCTTCGCCGTACTCGTCCGTGACAGGACTGTCGTCCCGGACGGCCTTGCGGGTCGTGTCGAGCTCTGGATCGGGTCCGGAGTCGACAGCCACAGCATCGGCTCCCGCACCCAGTGACTCCTCCGCGCCTGTGTCGTCCGCGCCTGCGTCGTCCGCTCCTGCGTCGTCCGCTCCTGCGTCGTCCGCTACCGCGTCTTCGCCTGCGTCCTCCGCGCCTGTGTCGTCCCCCTCCACCGCTGCCACGGCGGTGCCGTCGTCAGCGCTGGCACTGACCAGCCCTGCAGGATCAGATATGTGGCTTGCTGAGGCGTCGGGAGACACGGCTGCGACGCTCGTGTGGACGGGCACCGACGACCAGGTCGTCCTGCTGGCCGCACTGGTCGCAGCGGATGGGTCAGCCACGGGCGGACCCGCTCTTTCATTGCATTGGGACCAGCCTGAGGCACGCAGCTGGCTGTGGCCAGGCGTGATCGCGGGAGTCGTGCTCCTCGTAGCGGGCGTGATCCTCACCGTGCGCGGCAGGCGCCGGACCGCCGGTGAGCCAGATCTCGACGAGCAGCCGGATACGGATGTCGAGCAGGCCCGCGGCGGGTCGAAGACCGCTGAGTCGGATGATCGGGACACCGAGCGGCGCCCAGTCTGGAGACGACGGCGTGCCGTCCGCCCGGAGGAGGCCCTCCTGGAGGAGGCGCCGTCCATCCCGCTGGCCCGCCAGGAGGCCGTTCCGAAGACGGCGGTCCCGGATGCTAGCACGGACCCGGCTCTGTCCGTGCCGCCTTCGACGGCACCACCCTCCGTCGCGGACGACGGAACGTCAGCCGAGTCAGCGCCCGGGCACACGCACCGAGGCGCGGTGCACCCCTTCGCTCCGAACGGGGGCGCCACGGAGCCGGCATCGGAACGGGAGCAGGAATCGGTGCCATCCGGCCCGGCCACAGCCGGGTCGACGTCGCCTTTGAGCGAGGAGAACGTGGTCGTCGGGCGGCACACCTCCGCGATTCCCATCGTCAAGTCGGCGACACCTCCGCGACCGCCGGTGCCCGCTCCCGTGAATGCTGACGGGGAGGCGCCGATGACTCGCAGACGACTGCGCGAGCTCCGAGAGCTGGCCGCTCGGGCGGAGTCCGCTGACGGTGAGCCCTCCGCCGACTCCACCCCTTCGTCCCAGGAAGAGCCGTCATGACGAGAATCTCTCCTCCCCGGTGGCGAGCGGCCTGCGTTCTGGCCACTATGACGTTGCTGGCCGGATGCGCCGCCGCAGTGCCTCAGCCGCATCCGCAGCCTGCGCCAGCGGCTCCGCCGCCGGTGCTGACGCAGAAGCAGTTCACGGCGGTCGCGTCCCGGATCTCAGACGGGCTGGCTCAAGCCGATGCGGCGCTCGACACCGCTCAGCTCACAGGAGTGACCTCGGGCCCGGCCACAGCCATACGCACGGCCCAGTACCGCGTGGTGTCGTCCACCAAGGACACCAGCCTTCTGACGGCGCTTCCCAGCGGCCTGCAGTCCGAGGTCATTCCCACGACTCAGACCTGGCCGCGTGTGGCCTATGCGGTCACGGAACAGCCGGCTAACCTCGAAGCCCAGCGTCTCGCCGTCTTCCAGCAGACATCTGCCCGGCAAAACTACACGTTGTGGGGCTGGGTCAGGCTCTTCCCGGGGACAGAGGTTCCGGCCTTTCCTCAGTCCACCGCCGGTACTGCGGCCGTCACCGATTCCGTGGGACTGGTCGCGACCATCGACGACACCATCACCCACTACGTCGACTACTTGAACAAGGGCAAGTCTTCGGCCTTCTCCGCGTCGTTCGGCGAGGACGATTTTGCGACGTCGGTGTTCGATCGCCGGGCCGAACGCAGCACCGCCCTGACATCAATCAAGGGAAGCTACTCCTACACGGTGGCACCGGTCGCGGACGACGCCACCGATGTCGTGGCGCTCCGAACCGTCCAAGGAGGCGCTGTAGTGGTCGTGTCGCTGACGGCCACGGAGGTCGGCAAGGGACCGAAGGGATCCAAGGTGCTCCCGGATGACGTCGAACGTGCATTAGCGGGCACCAACAAGACGTCCAATGTGCTGACCGTGTCACGCACCATGACCGTCGCGTTCTCCATTCCTGCCACGGGGTCCGCGAGCACGGTGACCGTGCTGGGCGCAGAGAGCGTCCGTACGGCCGCGAAGACCAGCTAGCAGGCGATCGAGCTGACCGGGAGTCCGCCCCGGTTGGCGGTGGCCTGAGGGCACCTAACACTGTGAGAATGGAACCATGACGCAAGCATCACAACCTCAGTTCTCCCTGCGCGGTGCCGTCGACCTGTCCGGGCTGGGACGGCCTCCTGCGTCCACGGCCACGAGCGGTCCTCCGGCTCCGGCGGGCGCCTTCGTCGTGGATGTCACCGACGCCAATTTCCAGGCCGTCATCGAGGCGTCGACGCAGCACCTCGTCGTGATCCTGCTGTGGTTGCCGTCCGACCCCTCGTGTGTGCAGCTCGCGAACGACCTCAGTGCGATCGCCGACCAGCGGGCGGGCGCATTCCAGCTGGCGCGGGTCGATGCCGAGGCCTACCCGGCGATCGCAGGGGCCTTCCAGGCCCAAGGCGTCCCTTACGTGGTGGCGGTCGTCGGGGGACAACCGGTGCCCCTGTTCCAGGGACTGGCCGAGGCCGATCAGATCTCCCAGGTCATCGACCAGGTGATCGCAGCGGCCCAGGCGAACGGGGTGACCGGGGTCGCCCCGCAGACCGTCCCCGCCGAGCCGGGTTCCGAGGCCACGGCTGAACCGGAGCCCGCCCCCTTGCCGCCACTGCATCAGAAGGCTTTCGACGCGATCGAGTCCGGGGATTTCGCAGGGGCGCAGGAGGCCTATCGCGCCGCACTGCGCGAGGACCCTCGTGATCACGACGCGGCGGCGGGCCTGGCCCAGGTGGAGCTGCTGGGCAGGCTGGACGGCTCTGACGCTTCCGCCGTCCGGAGTGCGGCCGCTGCGAATCCCGGCGACCTCGACGCACAGCTCGCGGTGGCGGACCTGGACCTTGCAGGAGGCAAGGTCCAGGATGCGCTCGACCGATTGATCGACCTGGTTCCAGCGGTGTCCGGGACTGAGCGCGAGCGTCTGCGCCTGCGGCTGGTCGACTACTTCGCCATTCTGGGATCCGAGGACCCGCGCGTGAGCCCCGCCAGGCGCAGGCTCACCAACGCGCTGTACTGAGCCGACGCGGCCGAATCGAGGCCAGCCTGAGCCCGGCTACAGCCTAGCCACACCGCGGCTGGGAGCCGCGTGCACTAGCGCGGCCGGGAGCCTCGTGCACTAGCGTGCGGCCTGGGCGGCGGGCGTCAGGAATAGTGCGCCCAAGGGGGGCACCCGGAGCGAGACCGACTGCTGCTGTCCATGCCAGGGGATGGTCTCAGAGGTGAGCGAGCCGCCGTTGACCACTCCCGAGCCACCGAAGTCGGCCTGGTCGGAGTTGAAGACCTCTGACCATTGTCCTGACTGAGGCAGCCCCACGCGATAGCCCTCGTGCGGGACTCCGGCAAAGTTCACCACCACCACGACGATGCCCCCGTCCCCGTCATAGCGTGCGAAGCACAGCGTGTTGCGGTCCGCGTCGGCCGCCTCCAGCCACTGGAATCCAGCAGGATCATGATCGAGTCGCCACAGTGCCGGATGCCGGCGGTAGACGGCATTGAGCGCTCGCACGCAGGACTGCACTCCGCGATGACCGTCGTAGTCCAGCACGTACCAGTCCAGCGGGGCCGACTCATTCCACTCGGTGCCCTGAGCGAACTCGGTGCCCATGAAGGTCAGCTGTTTTCCGGGGTGGGACCACTGATAGCTGAAGAGCGCCCGGACGCCGGCCAGCTGCTGCCAATCGTCGCCGGGCATCTTGCGCAGCAGCGACCCCTTGCCGTGGACGACCTCGTCATGGCTGATCGGCAGGACGAACTGCTCGGAGAAGGCGTAGACCAGCGAGAACGTGATCTCGCTGTGGTGATAGCGCCGGTTGATCGGCGCCTCCTCGACGTAGCGCAGGGTGTCGTTCATCCAGCCCATGTTCCACTTCAGGCCGAAGCCGAGACCGCCACCGCTGGTCGGGGTGGTGACACCCGGCCAGGCAGTGGACTCCTCAGCGATCATCATGATCCCGGGATTGCGACGGTAGGCCGTGGCATTGGCCTCCTGCAGAAAGGAGATGGCGTCCAGGTTCTCGCGACCGCCAAAGCGATTGGGCCGCCAGTGACCCGCTTCCCGTGAGTAGTCGAGGTACAGCATCGAGGCCACGGCGTCGACACGCAGTCCGTCGATGTGGAACTCCTCGAGCCAGTAGGTGGCGTTCGCGACCAGGAAGTTGCGTACCTCCTTGCGGCCGAAGTTGAAGATGTACGTCCCCCAGTCGGGGTGCTCGCCCAGCAGCGGGTCCGGGTGCTCGTACAACGGCGTCCCGTCGAACCGGGCCAGCGCCCAGCTGTCCTTCGGAAAGTGTGCTGGTACCCAGTCCACGAGGACCCCGATACCGGCGTCATGCAGGCTGTCGACGAGGTGACGGAAGTCATCGGGGTGTCCGAAGCGTGAGGTCGGCGCGTAGTACCCGGTGACCTGATACCCCCAGGAACCTCCGAACGGATGCTCGGCGACCGGGAGGAACTCGACATGGGTGTAACCGAGGTCCACGACGTAATCGCGGAGCTGCACCGCCAGGTCACGGTAGGACAATCCGGGACGCCAGGATCCCAGGTGGACTTCGTAGACGGAGATCGGCCCGGTATGCGGGTCACTCGCGGAGCGTGCCGCCACCCAGTCGGCGTCCTGCCACTCGTACTGGCTCTCCACGACGACCGAGGCCGTGGCAGGCGGGATCTCCGTTCCCTTGGCCATGGGATCGGCCTTCTCCTGCCAGGCGCCGTCCGGGTGCCATAGTTCGAATTTGTATCGCGAGCCCGCGACGACGCCAGGGATGAACAGCTCCCACACCCCTGAGCTGCCCAGCGAGCGCATCGCGTGACTGCGGCCGTCCCAGCCGTTGAAGTCGCCTACCACCCGCACGGCGCGCGCGTTAGGCGCCCACACGGCGAAGGCGGTCCCGGTCACCTCGCCCAGAGCGCTCGGAAAGGTCTTGCGGTTGGCGCCGAGCACGGTCCAGAGTTCCTCGTGGCGGCCCTCCTGGATCAGGTATTCGTCGAGCTCGCCGACGGTCGGCAGATGCCGGTAAGGGTCGTCGGCCTCGGATTCGGATGCGCCGTACCGGGTGCGCACCCGGTAATCGCCCGCCGCGCCCGGCAGAACGGCGACCCAGATGCCCTGGTTCTCATGGGCGGCCTCGATGTCGCCCATCGGGGTGCGGATGATGACCGAGTCAGCCAGCGGACGACGTACCCGCACCGTGGCATGCTCGCCGTCGGGGTGAGGATGCAGACCGAGCACGGCGTGCGGTTGATAGTGGCGGCCATCCGCCACCGCCTCGAGGTCCTCCTGTGCCACGGACAACGGCAGGGACGGATCACCAGGACCGGATGCAGGCGTGGACGGCGTCGTCTTCGCAGTGCTCATGGCATTACCTTGTCATGTTTCTGCGATGCGGAATACCGCAGCGCCTAGGACCTGGCGAGCAGAGGCGAGGGAGGAAGGGCGCAGCGCGTCCACGGTCAGATGTATGGTGCCAGGATCCGGTGCACGGCCTTGAGCGGGATGGGTGCCCACGCCGGCCGGTGCTGCAGTTCATACCCCACCTCGTAGGCGGCCTTGTCGAGTTCGAAGGCCTCTATCACGAGCTCGCGGATGCGCCGGGCAGGGGGTGGCGGTGTGCGGGGATTGTCGGGGATGGGGGCATCCAGATAGGAGGCGAGGAGGGACTCGCGTGCCTGCGATGCCCACTCGGCACTCGGTCCCTCTGCGAGGGCTGCGGCATAGTCGAACGAACGGAGCATCCCGGCGATGTCACGTTCGGGCAGGTCGGGGCGGACTCGCGCAGGCAGCGGCCGCAGTGGTTCGCCCTCGAAGTCCAGCACCCACCAGCCCTGGGGGGACCAGAGGGTCTGTCCCAGATGCAGATCGCCGTGGATACGTTGCCGGGTGACGGGCAGATCGGCGTCCAGCGAGCCGGCCCCGCCGACGGCACGTCCTCGCGCCGCCGCGGTGAGCTCGCGGCGGAGTACGGCCAGATAGGTGTCGATCGGCCCGAGAAGCGCGCGGACCTCGCGTGATCGCGTGGCCGCGTCGTCGATGCGCTCGGAGATCGCATCGGGCACGCTGTCGATCCCGACGATCTGGACCGGATAGGCACGCCTGAGTGCGTCGTGAAGGCGAGCCAGCGCTGATCCGAGCTCACCGGCGGGCCCGGCATAGGAGGTTCCCCCGGCAGCGTAGGCGCATGCCCGGGTGAAGCCGTCCTCGGCCTCGGGGACCAGGTCGGAGGCGATCGCGAGGGTGACCCGCCATCCGGCCAGATAGGTCCCGTCATCGACGTCGGCCTCCAGCACGGCGCGGACCAGCGGGACTCTGCCGAATCCGGCTGCCGCCAGATGCTGTGGCACATCGAGGTCAGGCTGGGCTCCGTCGACGACACAGCGCAGCACCTTGACGATCAGCCCGGTGCCGGCTGTGGGCAGGAGGATCGAGGTGTTCGACTGGTGACCGGCGAGGACGGTGCCCACGACGGCCTGGCCAGCCGGGGGCACGAAGCCCCTGGACCCGCCCACCCAGTGCAGTTGCCTCAGCAGCGAGCGATGGAAGGAGGCATCATGGGTGCCGTCGGTCACCTGGTAGGAGACGCCGTCCAGGGTGGCGGTGCCGAGGTGCCCCGCCGGCTTCTCCAGTGGCACCACGGAGGGGGAGCTCACGGCCAGGACGAGCGGGACCTGAACGGTGACGCCGTCGCGCACCCGCAACAGCCAGATGGCCACCCCTGGCGCCAGGTCACAGGCCGTGCTGGACTCCCAGTGGGCGCGCGGACCGTCTGCGCCGTTCTCAACCGCGTCGGCAGGCCACCACCCCTGCTGGGCCAGCCAGACATCCACCACTGCGCGCAAGGGAGCAGGCATGTGCCGCGGCTCGCAGATGAGGGACATGGTCGAGGCAGTCAGGGGCGACGTACATGGACGACGTGCGCCACACGATCCTGCGGGCGGAGCTCGACGTAGGGCCGGGCTCCCCAGCGGAAGGTCTCTCCGCTGAGCTCGTCATAGGCGGTGAACGTGCCGTCGCCCAGGTCGTCGAGGCCGAGTGCTCCGAGGTCCAGATACAGCTCTCCCGCGCGGGTGTCGGCCGGATCGAGGTTGACCACCGTGAGCACGGTGTCCGCCACTCGGGTCGGGCTCTGTGTCGCGGCGAGATGGTGCGAGAAGGCGACCAGGGACGCGCTGCTGGTCGGATGCACCTTGAGGTTGCGCAACTGCTGGAGTGCTGGGTGGTGGCGACGGATCGCATTGAGGCGCGTCAGCAGCTCTGCCACGCCGTAATGTGCGGCGAGGGACCAGTCCCTCGGCTTGAACTCGTACTTCTCATTGTCGATCTGTTCCTCGACGCCGGGGCGGGCCACGTTCTCTACCAATTCGTACCCGGAGTAGATGCCCCACGTCGGCACGGACAGGGCAGCCAGGACCGCACGGACCTTGAAGCCAGTGACGCCGCCCGCCTGCAGGTAGGGCGGCAGGATGTCGTGGGTGGTGGGCCAGAAGCTGGGCCGCATGTAGGACGCGGCCGGCCCGGCCACCTCAGTGAAGTACTCCTCCAGCTCTTCCTTGGTGTTACGCCACGTGAAGTAGGAATAGGACTGCTGGAACCCGATCTTGGCAAGGGTGTGCATCATGGCAGGACGGGTGAAGGCCTCGGCCAGGAAGATCACCTCCGGGTTGGTCCGCCGGACGTCGGCAAGGAAGGGCTCCCAGAACGACAACGGCTTGGTGTGCGGATTGTCGACGCGGAAGGCGGTCACCCCGTGGGCGATCCAGAGCTTCACGATCCGCAGGATCTCGCGAGCGAGCCCCCCTGGGTCGGTGTCGAAGCTCAGGGGATAGATGTCCTGGTACTTCTTCGGAGGGTTCTCGGCGTAGGCGATCGTGCCATCCGCACGGGTTGCGAACCACTCCGGGTGGTCGGCGACCCACGGGTGGTCGGGTGAGCACTGCAGCGCGAGGTCCAGGGCGACCTCAAGGCCGAGACCTCTGGCTCGAGCGACGAACGCGTCGAAGTCCTCGAACGTGCCCAGCTCGGGGTGGATAGCGTCGTGGCCACCGTCCGGCGAGCCGATGGCATAGGGCGATCCGGGGTCTCCCGGCTCGGGCACGAGCGTGTTGTTGCGTCCCTTGCGGAAGGTGGAGCCGATGGGGTTGATGGGGGTGAGGTAGACGACGTCGAAGCCCATCTCGGCGATCGCGGGCAGCCGTTCGGCTGCCGTGGCGAAGGTGCCGGAGTGCCAGTCGTCGCCGGATTCGCTGACGTGGGCGCCCTCGGAGCGTGGGAAGAACTCGTACCACGCGCCAGCCAGTGCTCGCGGGCGCTCGACCCATAGCGGATAGGACGGTGACGGGCTGACCAGATCACGCAGCGGGTGTGAGGCCAGTGCGCCGACGACCTCGGCAGAGGTGGCGGCGAGAAGCCGATCCGCGGGTGACCGGGTGGCGTCCGCGAGAGCTGCGACGGCCTTGTCCAGAGCGCCCGAGGCGGCGGCGGACAGCCCCGGCTGAGCCGCCGCGCGGGTGAGGACGTGCCTGCCTTCGACGAGCATGAGGTCGGTGTCGATCCCCGCAGGTATCTTGACCTCGGCATTGTGCCGCCAGGTCGCGTAGGGATCGGACCACCCCTCCACCAGGAACGACCAGAGTCCGGTGTCTGTCGGAATCACCTCTCCCCGCCAGCGATCCAGTCCGGGCGCGACATCTCGCATGGCGACGCGGGACCGGATCGTTCCGGCGGGATCGACGAGGACGGCCGATGCCGCAAAAGCGTCGTGCCCCTCGCGGAACACGGTGGCCTCGATGGTCACCACCTCGCCGACGACTGCCTTCGTGGGCCAGCGGCCACCCTCCAGCACCGGCGCCACATCGACGACCGGAATGCGACCGAGCGGCAACCGGGCAGGTGACACCGGGCCGGCCTGGAAGCTGACGGGAGACGTGGCTGCGACAGTGTGCTTGCCTGGGGTGGATGCGGGGCGTCGGGTCACAGGATGAACATACCGATATTGCCCTCTGAGGGCATACTTCTGTGCACTGCGGGGTCGCGGCCCCCCGCCACCCGTGCCGCTCTGCCGTCGGCCGGCGATCGTCGCGTAATCTAGGGGATCGTGGCTACTACCGATTTTCCTACCGAGATCGCCGCGTTGCGCGGCACCCTGGCGACCATCAGTGCGGTGAGCGACCCGGAGGCATTGCGGGGGCGGATCGCGGAGTTCTCCGAGCAGGCGGCCGCACCGGATCTCTGGGACGACCAGGATGCCGCACAGAAGGTCACGACGGCCTTGTCCCAGGCGCAGAGCGAGCTGGAACGGATCACGAGCATGGGGTCCCGGATCGATGACCTCGAGGCACTGGTGGAGATGGCCACGGAGGACGGGGGCGACGAGGAGACCCTGGCCGAGGCCGAGGCCGAGTTGCTGACCATCCGCAAGGACCTCGACGCCCTTGAGGTCCGCACTCTGCTCTCCGGGGAGTACGACGCCCGCGAGGCAGTCGTGACGATCCGCTCCGGAGCTGGTGGCGTGGATGCCGCGGACTTCGCGGAGATGCTGCTGCGGATGTACCTGCGGTGGGCAGAGCGGCACGGATACCCCACGGCGGTGCTGGACACGTCCTATGCGGAGGAGGCCGGTCTGAAGTCGGCGACCTTCGAGGTGAAGGTGCCGTACGCGTTCGGCAACCTGAGCGTGGAGGCGGGCACGCATCGGCTGGTCCGGATCTCACCGTTCGACAACCAGGGGCGACGCCAGACGTCCTTCGCGGCGGTGGAGGTCGTGCCGCTGATCGAGCAGACGGATCACGTCGATATTCCCGACAGCGAGATCCGGGTGGACGTCTTCCGGTCGTCCGGCCCCGGCGGGCAGTCGGTGAACACGACCGACTCCGCGGTGCGGCTGACCCACATCCCGACCGGGATCGTCGTCTCCATGCAGAACGAGAAGTCGCAGATCCAGAATCGCGCGGCGGCCATGCGCGTCCTGCAGTCGCGGTTGCTGCTGGAGCGTCAGGCGCAGGAGAAGGCCAAGAAGAAGGAGCTCGCAGGCGACATCAAGGCCAGCTGGGGGGACCAGATGCGATCGTATGTGCTGCAGCCCTATCAGATGGTCAAGGACCTACGCACCGAGCACGAGGTGGGCAACACCGGTGCGGTCTTCGATGGTGACATCGACGACTTCATCGAGGCGGGTATCCGCTGGCGCCGGTCCGCTGAGGCTCGCGAGCGCTAGTCCGTCACCGCGCAGGGCCTTCGGGTTCCCCGTCCAGGTCGTCCGCTACGGCCTCTGATGGGGATGGCCGATTGCGGCGTGTCTTCCTGGCACTCTCAGGCTCAGTGCCTACGCTCGGTGGGACCATGGGGCCTTGTGCCCTGCCCACGTTCACTCAGGGAGATCTGGCTGCGTGATTCGCTTTGAGAACGTCACCAAGGTCTACGCACGTG
>JAATES010000005.1 GCA_015655615.1 Actinomycetales bacterium | reverse complement strand
GCATCACCTGGAGTCAGGATGCCCGGTCCGGGACGCCTCTGTTGCCGATCCTCGATTCCGACGGGGCCGACCCGGTCTGTGAGGGGTTCCGCCATGTCTAACCAACAGCGATGGGTGTCTTTGGGACTCGCAATCCTGTCAGGGTTTCTGCTGAATGCGGCCTTCCCCGATGTGGCGTTCTGGCCCAGCGCCCTTGTGGCGATCGCGGCTTTGCTGGCGGCGCTACGGCATGACAGGCCACGGTGGAACGCGCTGCTGGGTTGGTTGTCCGGCACCATCTTCTTCCTGCTCCAGCTGGAATTCGCCAACTTTGCCGTCGGGCCCGTGCCTTGGCTCCTGCTCGCAGCCCTCGAAGGCTTAGCCCTGAGCCTGGTGGCGGTGACGTGGACCTGGCTCCGTCGTATCCGCCTCCTGCGGACCCACCCCGCCTTGCATCCCATCGCATTCGCGATCCTGTGGGTGGGGGCGGAGCAACTGCGCTCCGCTGTGCCCTTCGGCGGCTTCCCTTGGGGGAAGGTCGCGTTCTCGCAAGCCGAGTCGCCGCTGGGGCATCTGGCCTGGCTGGGAGGCACACCCCTGACGTCCGCGGTGTCGGTCGCCGCCGGGGTGCTGCTCTACCGGGCCGGTGTCCAGGTGTGGTCCTGGCTGGCGCGCCGGCACGCTGCACCCGATGCCTCAACCGCCGGATCATCTGGTCGTCTGCGTGGCGGCCGTGCATTCCTGACGGCACTCGCGCCGCTCTTCGTAGCTCTCGCCCTGGTCGGTGCCGGCATGCTGATCCCCCTGACTACCGGAGCCGAGACCGGCGCGCTGCGCATCGGTGCGGTGCAAGGGAATGTCGCGAACCCCGGGCTGCAGGCTTTCGATCATCAGCGCGAAGTGCTGGACAACCACATCGCTGGCACCGAGAAGCTCATCGCGCAGGCAGGGGAGGAGCCTCTGGACGTCATCCTGTGGCCCGAGAACGGCACCGATATCGATCCCATCGCCACACCGTCGGTGGGTGCCGAGATCGACGCGCTCGCACAGCGGGCGCAGGCTCCGATCCTGATCGGCACGGTGCAGTACCCCGAGACAGGGGGCCGATACAACCGCGGGCTGCTGTGGGAGCCCGGCACTGGACCCATCGCCAGCTACACCAAGCAGCACCCCGTCCCGTTCGCCGAGTACATCCCGATGCGCAGCATCGCCCGCGCCGTGTCGTCCGCCGTCGACACCGTCACCACCGACATGCTTCCCGGACACGAACTAGGGCTCCTGAACCTGCCCTCCGAACGGCTGGGACGCACCGTCATCCTCGGCGATGTGATCTGCTTCGAGGTCGCCATCGACGACCTCGTGCGGGACACCGTCGCCGGGGGAGCGGAGCTCTTGGTGGTGCAGACCAACAATGCCTCGTTCGGCCCGACAGCGGAATCCACCCAGCAACTCGCCATGACGAGGCTGCGCGCCATCGAGACGGGCCGTACCACCGTGCAGGTATCGACCGTGGGCGTCAGCGGGATCTTCCTGCCCGACGGATCGGCGTTGCAGATCACGGAGCTGTTCACCGCTGCCCAGATGCTCCAGGACGTCCCGTTGCGCACATCCCTGACTCCGGCCGTGAGGTGGGGACCGCACATCTCGGCAGCATTCAGCCTCCTCGCCCTTGGCCTGGCACTGATCGCGATAGGATCGAACTTCGCCCGCTCGCGATCATTTCGCCGGGCCGCAGTCGCGGAAGGAAACCACCATGACCTCACAGCCTCTGACGACCTTGGTCGTCATTCCGACCTATAACGAGAGCACCACTCTTCCGCTCACACTGGATCGGCTGCGCGAGGCCGTGCCGTATGCGGACGTCCTGGTGGTTGACGACAACAGCCCCGACGGCACCGGTGCCGTAGCGGATCGCATTGCGGCACAG
This sequence comes from Actinomycetales bacterium, assembly GCA_015655615.1. Classification (GTDB taxonomy): domain Bacteria; phylum Actinomycetota; class Actinomycetes; order Actinomycetales; family Cellulomonadaceae; genus Rarobacter. Next base: position 1,635 of record JAATES010000005.1, on the reverse strand, counting down.
GACTCCCAGGTGCACGTCGTGCACCGGGAGGGGAAGCAGGGGCTCGGCACCGCCTACATCGCAGGCTTCCGGTGGGGGTTGGAACGCGATTACGAGGTGCTGGTGGAAATGGACGCCGATGGCTCACACCGCGCCATTGACCTGCCACGCATCCTCGCGCAGCTCGACCTCTACCCGGATGCCGCGCTGGTCCTCGGATCGCGCTGGGTCAGCGGCGGGCGGACCGAGAACTGGCCAGCGTCCCGCCAGGCGATCTCCAGAGTGGGCAACACGTACGTCCAGCTGGCCCTCGGTCTGCCTCTCGGCGACGCGACCGGCGGATTCCGGGCCTACCGTGCGAACGCTCTCAGGGCCCTCGATCTCGGCTCGGTGGCATCCGAGGGCTACTGCTTCCAGGTCGACATGGTCTGGCGGATCCACCAATCCGGCGCTCAGATCATCGAAGTCCCGATCACTTTCGTCGAGCGAGAGGCGGGAGAGTCCAAGATGACCGGGGGAATAGTCCGCGAGGCCTTGGTCAATGTCACCGTCTGGGGTGCCAAGCACCGTGCCCTCCAGGTGCGCGACCTGACCGCCACTGGATTCGGCCATCTCAAGGATGCGGTCCAGAACCTGCGCCATTGATACGCAGCGACGGCGTGCATGCTGGTCAGAGCCTGCACGCCGTCGCCATCATTCAGGCGCCGCGGCGCAGCTTTCCTGAACGCAGAAGGTCCAGGCGCTCGTCCAGCAGTACGTCGAGTTCCTCGATGCTCCGGCGCTCCAGCAGCATGTCCCAGTGCGTCCGCACCGCCTTGACGGGGCGATGGTCCGCCGCCGCCGCATCATCGGCATTTCGCAGCTCGGCTTCCAGACTACAGCGGCATTCCCATGCCGCAGGCAACTCGGCCTCGCTGGAGAACGGCAGCACGATAGTGTGACCGTTCGGGCAGTCATAGATGGCCTGCTGACGGGGCGCAAAGTCCACACCCTCGTCCGACTCCATACTCTTGGATCCGATGCTCATCCCGCGCAACGAACGATCCGCCATGCAGTCCTCCAATGAAAGATCAAGTCGCGCTCGGCAGGTCGCCATCGCGGGCGTCACCGCGGAACACGATCAGTGCTGTCAACAGCGCGAGTGAAGGATCTGTTCCATACCAGGCACACCGTGACACGGCCAATCCTACGGCATACCACTGCGTCACGCCAGAGCCGATAATAACCGTTATGTCACTTGTCAAGTCCTCGTGACCATGCACCTCTTCGCCAAGTCCTGCGCGAACCCGTCAGCACACGACGCACGCTTACTCGCCGCGGAGTCCGCTCCAACTCACGCTCAGTGCCTCACGCACTCCACAGTCCCACGCGCGCTGCCAACAGGACCACCACGGAGGCAATCGATGCGACCACAATGACCCACCTCAGCACACCTGCGACGCTGAGCCGGCGTCGGCCGGGCGCCTGGCGCACTCGACCCCAGCGGCGACCTGCCGTGCCATTGTTTCGCCTGGTCCTGCGTCGCCTGCTGCGCCGCGGATCCTCCCCTGGCGGACGAATGTCACGGACCTTATATGTCTGCTGATCCGAGCGCCCGGTACCGCCCATGCGCCCGGCCACCCAGGGATCGATGTCATTCACAGCACCACTCTAGGG
>JAATES010000286.1 GCA_015655615.1 Actinomycetales bacterium | reverse complement strand
GACCGGCGACCTGGCCCGCAAGAAGCTGATGCCGGCGGTCTACGACCTCGCCAACCGGGGTCTGCTGCCTCCAGGCTTCGCGCTGACGGGATTCGCACGCCGCGACTGGGAGGACCAGGACTTCGCGCAGGTGGTGCACGATGCCGTCAAGGAGCACTCCCGGACGCCCTTCCGGGAGTCCACCTGGCGGCAGCTCGCGCAGGGGATCCGGTTCGTCCAGGGCACCTTCGACGACAAAGCGGCCTTCGAACGGCTCAGTGACACCGTCTCTGAACTGGATCGTGATCGCGGCACCCGCGGCAACCACGCGTTCTACCTGTCGGTCCCGCCCGGTTCGTTCCCGGTGGTATGCCGGCAGCTGGCAGAATCCGGGCTGTCACGTTCCCCGGAGGACGCCTGGCGCCGGGTGATCATCGAGAAGCCCTTCGGACATGACCTGGCCTCTGCTCGAGAGCTCAATGACGTGGTGTCGGAGGTCTTCAACCCGGATTCGGTGTTCCGCATCGATCACTACCTGGGCAAGGAGACCGTCCAGAATCTGCTGGCGCTGCGATTCGCGAATCAGATGTACGAGCCGATCTGGAATGCCAACTACGTCGACCATGTGCAGATCACGATGGCCGAGGACATCGGAATCGGTGGACGTGCCGGCTACTACGACGGCATCGGCGCAGCCCGTGACGTGATTCAGAACCACCTGCTCCAGCTGCTGGCCCTCACTGCCATGGAGGAGCCCGTGTCCTTCGCCGCCGCCGACCTGGTCGCCGAGAAGCTCAAGGTGCTCTCAGCCGTCCGGTTGCCGCGCGACCTGTCCCGGCACACCTCTCGGGGTCAGTATGCTGCCGGCTGGCAAGGTGGCGAGGAGGTGCTCGGCTACCTGGAAGAGGCCGGGATCTCACCGGAATCGGCCACGGAGACGTTCGCTGCCATTCGGGTCGACATCGACACCCGGCGCTGGGCCGGGGTGCCGTTCTACCTGCGCGCAGGCAAGCGTCTGGGCCGCCGGGTGACGGAGATCGCAGTGGTCTTCAAGCGGGCTCCGCATTTGCCGTTCGAATCGACGGCAACTGCCGAATTAGGCAAGAACGCCCTGGTCATCAGGGTTCAGCCCGACGAAGGCGTCACCTTGCGCTTTGGGTCGAAGGTGCCGGGCACCGCGATGGAGGTTCGCGACGTCACCATGGACTTCGGTTACGGTCACGCCTTCACGGAGTCCTCCCCCGAGGCCTACGAGCGGCTGATCCTCGACGTCCTGCTGGGCGACCCGCCGCTGTTCCCGCGCCATGAGGAGGTGGAGCTGTCCTGGCAGATCCTCGACCCGATCGAGCAGCACTGGGCCGCGAAGGGCAAGCCGGACTCCTACCGAGCTGGAACCTGGGGACCTCAGTCTGCGGTGGACATGCTGGCCCGTGACGGCCGGCAATGGCGCCGACCATGACCGTCGTCCTGGAGACCATCATCGCCCCTGACTGCATCCGGAGGATCGCGTGATCATCGATCTGCCCCACACCACCACCTCTGTCGTTGCGAAGCGGCTGGTGAAGCTGCGCGACGAGGGTGGTGCCGTCACCCTCGGCCGCATCTTGACCCTCGTGGTCGTGGCGGCCCCCGACGACGTGGAGACCGCGGTGAGCGCAGCCAACGACGCGAGCCGGGAGCACCCGTGCCGCATCGTGGTCCTCACGACCCGGGATCATGACGGGGACGCGCGCCTGGACGCACAGATCCGGGTCGGCGGTGATGCCGGAGCCAGCGAGGTCATCATCCTGACCGCGTGCGGTCCGCTCACCGAGCACATCGACACCCTCGTGATCCCGCTGCTGCTGCCGGACACCCCGGTGGTCGCGTGGTGGCCACGGGGTCTTCCGGTGACAAGCGGTGAACGCGGCATCGAGGCACTCTGCCAGGTGCGGATCACCGACGCGGTGACCGCCGATGAGCCCATTGCCATGCTGGGCAGGCTGCGCGACCAGTACCGGCCCATTCACACGGATCTCGCCTGGACCCGGATCACGCTGTGGCGCGGCCTGCTCGCCGCCACGCTGGACCAGCCTCCGTTCGAGCCGGTCCACTCCGTGACCGTCGAGGGCGACATCGCCCACCCGTCGGTGGATCTGATCGGTGCTTGGCTAGCCCGGACGCTCCGCTGCCCGGTTGAGCTGGTACGAGGCGTCGACGCCCAGGCGATCACCAAGGTGGTGCTCCATCGCGCCAGTGGCGACATCGTCATCTCACGTCCCGCGGGCGCGGTGGCGACGCTGGCGCAGCCCGGGCAGCCCACCCACCGCATCTCGTTGCCAGTGAGGTCATTGAAGGAATGCCTGTCGGAGGAGCTCCGGCGGCTGGACCCGGACGAGATCTACGGTGAGGTCCTCACCAAGGGACTGGCCAGGCTCGACGGCTGGGAGACGGCCACGACGGGGGCGTCCGCATGAGCGAGCGGTCGATCGTCGTTCATCCGGACGCCGCGACCCTGGCCGACGCGGTGGCTGCACGGCTGCTGACCCGGTTACTCGACCTGCAGTCCTCTCACAGCCCCCTCCACATCGTCGTGACCGGAGGGACGGTCGGCATCTCCTCGTTGGCCGCGGTGGCGCACAGCAGCTTGATCCACGCCGTCGACTGGTCACAGGTCCATTTCTGGTGGGGGGATGAGCGATACCTGCCACAGGACGATCCGGAGCGCAATGAGGTCCAGGCGCGGGCCGCTCTCCTGGATGCGCTCGTGGCGGATTCTGCCCTGACTGCGTCGCACATCCATGCGATGCCTCCCCGCCAGGGTGCCGACTCCCCCGCGCAGGCGGCCCAGTCCTATGCCAGAGAATTGCGGGACTTCGCCCCGGTCGGTCACGACCTCCCCCTCTTCGACATCCTCATGCTCGGAGTCGGTCCTGACGGCCATGTGGCCTCTCTGTTCCCCGGGCACCCGGAATTGGCCGCAGGCGGAACGACGGCCGGTGTGCGGAACTCCCCGAAACCTCCCCCGGATCGGGTCACGCTCACCTTCGAGGCGATTCGTTCGGCCCGGGAGGTGTGGCTGGTGGCAGCGGGTGGCGAGAAGGCTTCCGCGGTGGCGGCGGCGTTGGCAGGCGCTCCCGTGTTCGAGACCCCAGCGGCCGGTGTCCAGGGCAGGGAGCGTACGCTCTGGCTCCTCGACGTCGCGGCAGCAGGCCTGGCCGGAACTCCGGCTTGACGGGTTACAGGAACAGAGGCCTATCAGACAGACAAGAGGCGGTGTCCCCCTCGGGACACCGCCTCCACTCGTTCTGATCCCGTGCGCCGTAAAGGCGGATCAGGTCAACTCAGATTGAACTTGTCCAGCAGGCCGAGCAGGATGATCGACACGAACCAGGTCAGTGCGAAAGTCACAGTGATCCGGTTCAGGTTCCGCTCAGCGACGCCGGAGGAACCGATGCTCTGCGAGATCCCGCCTCCGAACATGTCGGCCAGTCCGCCGCCTTTGCCCTTGTGCATCAAGATGAGCAGCACAAGGAAAGCGCTGGTCAGGACCAACAGGACTTGCAAGGCGATGTACAGGATATGCACGGCGTTCAGTATCCCTCTGGCGTGGTGGTCGGTCCGTCACGAGGACAGCCGGTCGGGCAACGTGTCTAACGATAGTGCACGGTGGCCGGTCCTGGCGAAAGGCGCGCCTGTGCCAGGACCGGCCACCGCGTAGTCGGCTCAGGAGGCCGTCGAGAATCCGGCGATCCTGGCGAACTCCTCCGGGTCGAGGCTAGCCCCGCCCACCAGAGCGCCATCGACGTTCGCTTCCGCCATCAGTTCGACGATCGAGCTCGACTTCACCGAGCCGCCATAGAGCACCCGAACCGCGTCGGCCACGGACTGGGAGTACAACTCGGCGAGCCGAACGCGGATCGCGGCAGCGACCTCCTCGGCATCGGCCGGCGTGGCGACCTCGCCCGTGCCGATGGCCCACACGGGCTCATAGGCGATGACGACCTTCGAGGCGTCCTCTGCAGACAGCCCGCTCAGTGCACCGTCAACCTGGGCAAGCGTGTACTCGACCTGGTTGCCGGCCTTGCGGATGTCCAGGCCCTCTCCGACGCAGATGATCGGGACCAGTCCCTTGGACAGCGCGGACGCTGCCTTGGCAGCGACGACGGCGTCCGTCTCCGCGTGGTACTGGCGGCGCTCGGAGTGACCGACGGCTACGTAGGTCACTCCCAGCTTGGCAAGGAACTCCGGCGAGATCTCCCCGGTGTAAGCCCCAGAGAGGTGCTCCGAGACGTCCTGAGCGCCGTAGGTCAGTTCCAGCTTGTCGGCGTCAACCAGCGTCTGAATGCTGCGCAGGTCGGTGAACGGCGCGAGTACGGCGACCTCGACAGCCGAGAAGTCGTGCTTCGCATCCTGCAATGCGAAGGCGAGCTTCTGGACGTGGTGGATGGCCTGCTGATGGTCGAGGTTGAGCTTCCAGTTGCCCGCGATCAGCGGGGTACGTGCGGCCACGATGTGGTCTCCTTCAAGTAGGTTCGCGAATCAGGCGGGTCAGGCGTTGAGAACGGAGATGCCGGGCAGATCCTTGCCCTCGAGCAGTTCGAG
>JAATES010000148.1 GCA_015655615.1 Actinomycetales bacterium | reverse complement strand
GCCGCGATGTCGATGGGAAGGCTCTCCGAGCGTTGCCGGAACAGCAGGTCATTGAGACAGTGCGCCGCCGTGGACACCATGATGATGGTGCGGATCGGGCGTCCGGACTCGTCGAGTCGCCACGTCATGTCGTAGTCGGCGGCGATGGGCTGTATCGCGGCAGTCAGCTCGGCATAGGGGGCGTGGGTCGAGACGGCCACTCGCATGAAGAACCGCTCCGTCTGCGGGTCGCCGAACTGCTGCGACTCGGTGATGTTGCCGCCATGATCCGCCAGGACACCGGTGACGGCGTGGACGATCCCCGGACGGTCCGGGCAGGAGAGCGTCAGGACCCAATGTGCGGAAGCGGAGTCAGTCACCGGACCAGCCTAGGCGAGGAGAGGCCGCGTCTGCTGCCGACCCGCAGCGAACGTGCGGCGTGCCCGCTGGGAACGCACAGCGGGGTCTGACACCATAGAGCCATGAGTGAGCCGACCAGTCCCGACCCGCAGGTCCGGATCGAGCCCGTTGCGGACGCCGATGCCGGGGAGCTGCTGACCCTGCGCCGGGCGGCGTTCGTGTCCGAGGCCCAGGTCTATGGTGACCCGAACATCCCTCCGCTGACGCAGACCCTGTCCGAGTTGCGCGATGACCTCGGTAAAGAGGGGGTCGTCACGCTGGCTGCCTGGGACCGGCATCGGATGATCGGCTCAGTGCGCGTCGAGATCGAGGGCGGCAAGGCGACACTCGGACGGCTCGCGGTCGCGCCGGACAAGCAGGGCCAGGGCGTAGGGACCGCGCTGATGTTCGCCGTGCTGCCGCACCTGCCGGAGGAGACCACGGAGATCTGGGTCTTCACCGGCAAGGACTCCAAGCAGAACCTCGCGCTCTACGCGCAGCAGGGATACGAGCACCAGCACGACGAGGTGGCCGGAAAGCTGACCTACGCCTACCTGCGCAAGATCCTGGGCAGGGCCGCGGAAGAGGTCGGTGGCTGACCACCTCCGGCTCGGGGTCGTCGTTGCCTACGTGCCGACGCGGGCTACTATGGTGAGCGTCGCAACTGGCGTAGGTGGGCCACCACCGGGGAGCGGCATGTGAGTGCTGATCGAGGGTCGTTCGCCTGGGCCCCGGTCACGTGCCTGTCGAAGCCACGTGTCCGCCCATCGGCGCGTGCCCACCCGCAAGGAGAAGCATGAGCACCCCTCCCGCTGTTGCCAGCACCATGAATCAGTCGATCGAGGTCCTCGACCCTGAGATCGCTGCGGTCCTCGACGGTGAGCTGGCCCGCCAGCGCGACACCCTGGAGATGATCGCCTCCGAGAACTTCGTTCCCCGTGCCGTGCTCCAGGTCCAGGGTTCGGTGCTGACCAACAAGTACGCCGAGGGTTACCCGGGCCGGCGGTACTACGGCGGCTGCGAGCAGGTCGACATCGCCGAGACGCTGGCGATCTCCCGCGCGAAGGACCTCTTCGGTGCCGAGTACGCGAACGTCCAGCCCCATTCGGGCGCCACCGCCAATGCTGCGGTGCTGCACGCGCTGATCAACCCGGGTGACAAGATCCTCGGGCTGGAGCTGGCACACGGCGGTCACCTGACCCATGGCATGAAGATCAACTTCTCCGGCAAGCTCTACGACGTCTCGTCCTACGGCGTGGACCCGCAGACCCACCGGATCGACCTCGACGCGGTGCGCGAGATCGCCCTGCGCGAGCGTCCTGCGGTCATCATCTGGGGCTGGTCGGCCTACCCGCGTCACCTCGACTTCGCCGCCTTCCGCGAGATCGCCGACGAGGTCGGTGCCAAGCTCTGGGTGGACATGGCGCACTTCGCCGGTCTGGTCGCCGCCGGACTGCATCCCAGCCCGGTGCCGCATGCCCATGTCGTCTCCTCCACCGTCCACAAGACCATCGGCGGCCCACGGTCCGGCTTCATCCTGGCCAAGGAGGAGTTCGGCAAGAAGCTCGACTCGGCCGTGTTCCCCGGTCAGCAGGGTGGCCCGCTGATGCACGTGGTCGCGGCCAAGGCCGTTTCCTTCAAGATCGCGGGCACCGCGGAGTTCAAGGAGCGCCAGGAGCGGGTGCTGCGCGGTGCGCAGATCATCGCCGACCGGTTGTCCAGCGCGGACGTGGCAGCGGCAGGCGTGTCCGTGCTCACCGGTGGCACGGACGTCCATCTGGTGCTGGTGGACCTGCGTCACTCGGACCTCGACGGCCAGCAGGCCGAGGACCTGCTGCACTCCGCGGGCATCACGGTCAACCGCAACGCGGTGCCGTTCGACCCGCGTCCGCCGCGCGTGACGTCGGGTCTGCGCATCGGCACGCCGGCGCTGGCCACCCGGGGCTTCGCAGACACGGAGTTCACGGAGGTCGCCGACATCATCGCGTCCGCGCTGCGTGACGGTGCGGCCACGGACGTCTCCGCGCTCGCGGGTCGCGTGGCCGCATTGACCGCGGATTTCCCGCTGTATCCCGGTTTGCAGCAGTACTGACGGTCCCTGACGCGGCTTCGATGGAGGAGGGAACCTCATGACGGCACGGCTTCTGGACGGCAAGGCCACGGCGGCGGCGATCAAGTCCGAGCTCGCGGAGCGACTGGTGCGGCTGCGAGAGCAGGGCGTGGTCCCCGGGCTGGGCACGTTGCTGGTCGGCGACGACCCGGGCAGCACCTGGTACGTCGCAGGAAAGCACCGGGACTGCGCCGAGATCGGCGTGGCGTCGCTGCGCGAGGACCTCCCGGCGACGGCGAGCCAGGAGGAGATCGAGGCCGCAGTGCACCGCCTCAATGCGGACCCGTCCTGCACGGGCTACATCGTGCAGCTGCCCTTGCCCCGGGGCATCGACACCAATCGGGTGCTGGAGCTCATCGATCCGGACAAGGACGCCGACGGCCTCCATCCGACCAACCTCGGTCGCCTGGTGCTGCGGGTCTCGGAGCCGATCACGTCGTCCCTGCCCTGCACGCCGGCGGGCATCATCGAGCTGATCCAGCGCCATGGGCTCAGCCTGGAGGGCAAGCACGTGGTGGTGGTCGGCCGCGGCACCACGGTGGGGCGGTCGATCGGGCTGCTGCTGACTCGGCGATAGATCAATGCGACCGTGACGCTCACGCACACGGGCACCACCAACCTGCCGGATCTGCTGCGCCAGGCTGACGTCATCGTGGCGGCAGCCGGGGTCCCGGGAATCGTCGCCGCAGCCGACGTGAAGCCGGGTGCCGTCGTGCTCGACGTCGGGGTGAGCCGGGTGACCGACCCCGCCACCGGCAAGGCGAGGGTGGTGGGCGATGTCGACCCTGGCGTCGCCGAGGTGGCCGGGTGGCTCTCTCCGAACCCGGGCGGGGTCGGTCCCATGACCCGCGCCATGCTGCTGGTCAACGTCGTGGAGGCTGCGGAGCGGATGCTGGATCGGACGGAACTGTGATCACTGTCGCCACCGTCAACGTCAATGGCATCCGTGCTGCCGCACGCCGCGGGCTCACCCCCTGGTTGGAGTCCCGTCAACCTGACATCCTCCTGCTGCAGGAGGTCCGCGCTCCGGACGCCGTGGTGGCCGAGCTGTTGCCGGGCTGGACGGTGGTGCATCAGGCCTGTGAGATCAAGGGCCGGGCTGGAGTCGCGATCGCGACCCGGCTGCCGGTGTCGGAAGCTCGCATCGGGCTGTCGTCCAGTGAGCCGCCGGTGGACACCGGCAGGTGGGTCGAGGCGGACGTAGTGACGCCTTCGGGCCGGACGCTGACTGTGGTGTCGGTGTACATCCACTCCGGCACGGCGGGAACGCCCAAGATGGACCAGAAGTATGCGCATCTGGAACGGGTCACGGCTCGGCTGCGGGAGCTCGCGGCCTTGGGACGGGATGTGCTGGTGGGCGGCGACATCAACATTGCGCACCACGACGTGGACATCAAGAACTGGCGGGGCAACCTCAAAGCGGCGGGGTTCTTGCCCGAGGAGCGGGCCTACCTGGACATCTGGTTCGACGAGATCGGTTGGGTCGACCTGGGGCGGAGCTTCGGAGGTCCTGGCCCTGGGCCCTACACGTGGTGGTCCTGGCGTGGCAAAGCCTTCGACAACGATGCGGGCTGGCGTATCGACTATCAGCTGGTCACCCCGGATCTGGCCGCTCGGGCGAGTGCTGTCCGGGTGGACCGTGCGGCTGTGTACGACGAACGGTTCAGCGATCATGCGCCCTTGCTGGCCGAGTACGACCTCTAACCTGATCGGGTACGACCGGCGTCAGACATCGAGACCGTCTCCGCCGGACGTGACCTCGCCCCGCCCTCAGTGCTGGGATCGAGGCGAAGGCACGTGCGGTCCGGGTGGGCCGGGGTCCTTACCGGTGCCTCGTGAGGCGCACGGTCTTTGCCTTGGAGCGGTTCCCGGCGGCGTCCAGGGCACGGAACTTGACCCGGGTGGTGTCCTTGGTGAGCTTCACTCCTCGCTTCTTGTAGGTCTTCCACCTATGCGTCCATCCGTGTTTGCCCCGGAGCCGGTACTGGGTCGTGGCGACCTTCGAGGTGGTGTCCTTGGCGGTGAGCTTGAGGACCCGTTTGCCCTTCTTGGTGGTGACCTTGGTCTTGAGCTTGCCGGGCCTCTTGGTGTCGATCTTCACGGTGGTCTTGTCCACGGGCGAGGCGTTCTTCCCTGAGACCACCCGGGCTTGGAGGACGACCTTGCCATTGGTTGTGACCCGGCGGGGTCCGGTGTAGGTGGTCCACGGGCCGGTGCCGACCTTGACCTGCAGGGACGAGGTCGTGCGGGCAGGGGCTGTGCCCTTGGCAGCGAGGGTGACCGCGGTGGTGTACCAGCCATGTTTTCCGGTGGCGATCGAGGGAGTCACGGTCAGTTGCGCGGTCAGGGTAGTCCCGATGGTCACTGACCCGGGTGGGTTCGGAGTACCCGGGTCGGTCGGATCCGTGGGTGTGCCCGGGTCGGTCGGGTCCGTGGGTGTGCCCGGGTCGGTCGGATCCGTGGGT
>JAATES010000136.1 GCA_015655615.1 Actinomycetales bacterium | reverse complement strand
GGCACCCTGGATGCGCTGCGGAGCATCTACGGCGCCGTCGATCAGACCACCGACGACGGCGTCGTGGCCCCCTCCCTCGCCGAACGCTCCGGTTCGCCGGCCTCACTGGTCTCCTGGGATTCACTGGGGCGGCAGGGCCGCAACTTCGTCGCAGGAGGCCCGACGCAGCAGGACCTCACCTCCTTCGCCTCCAAAACGACGTCCCTCGATCCCGCCGCAATCCAGCAGCCGATTCGGGTCTACGCGGGGCTGAAATCCGCCCAGACTCCCGAGGAGATCGCCGACCTCGTCGTCCGGGAGCTCGACCGCACCCATGCGTGGGATCGCGAGATCCTCGCGGTGGTCACGGCCACGGGAACCGGATGGATCGACCCCTCCTTCGCCATGGCGCTGGAATACCAGCATGGCGGCGACAGCGCTATCGCCACGATGCAGTACTCCTACCTGCCCAGTTGGATCGGGTTCGTGTCCGACCGTGACACCCCGCCACGCGCCGGTCAGGTGCTCTTCGACGCGATCCACGCCAAGTGGTCCACCCTGCCGGAGGATGCCCGGCCCTACCTCCTCACCTACGGACTCTCCCTCGGCTCGTACGGTGCGCAAGGCGCCTTCAGCGGTCTCCAGGACCTCGAGAGCCGCACCGATGGCGCCCTCTTCGTCGGCACGCCGAACTTCACCCCGCTGTGGTCCGACCTCACCGCGCGCCGGGACCGCGGGAGCCCCGAATACAGCCCCATCCTGGACGCCGGGAACCAGGTGCGGTGGAGCACCACCCCGGACTCCGCCGAGATGCTGTGGCGGCTCGGGCAGACCTGGGGGCCGCAACGGACCGTCTACGTCCAGCACGCCTCTGACGCAGTGGTGTGGTGGAGCCCCGACCTGCTCTGGAACAAGCCCGACTGGCTGCGCGATCCGCCTGGCCCCGACCGCACCGACGCCATGGGATGGATTCCATTGGTGACGTTCTGGCAGGTCACCTTCGACCTGTTCGTCGCCGGAGACGTTCCGCACGGGCACGGGCACGCATACCACCTGGAATACCCCGGCGCCCTCGCCGCACTGGGTGCCCCGGAGGCCTGGACTACCGGCGATACCTCGGCCCTGACGACCCTGATGGCGACCATTCCCAGCCAGAGCTGACCTCAGCGCCCGAGTCGACGCGGCGTGCCAGCCGGCTCAGCGGCGCGCCGTCCCCAGCGAGGACTCCCGCACCACGAGCTCGGGCTGGAACACGACCTGCTCGGCCTCCTGCGACGCGGGTGCCAGCAGGATCTCGGCCGCTCGCGCACCCAGCGCATGAGTGGGCTGACGTATCGAGGTCAACGGAACGAGGAGCTCTGCCGCCAGGTCGATGTCGTCATAGCCGACCACGGCGGTGCGACCGGGCTCATAGAGCTCACGCCGACGCAAAGCGCGTTGCACCCCGATGGCCATGAGGTCGTTCATGGCGAAGACGGCGTGGGGGCACGTGCCCGACTCGTCGACGAGCCGACCAATGGCCTCCTCGGCACCGGCCGAGTCCAGGGTCCGGGCCGTCCGGACCGAGAGGACCCGATCAGGGTCCAGACCGTGGCTCTCGCACGCCAGACGCGCTCCGCGCAGCCGGTCTCGGGTCTGACGCACCTCGGCGGCGCCCGTCACGACGTCGATCCGCTCGTAACCCTGCGCGAGCAGGTGTTCGAGCGCCAAGCGGCCGCCCTCGACGTCGTCCACCGACACCGAGGACAACGAGGAGCCCGGCAACGAGACGTCGAGCACGACGACCGGCGTTCCGCGGCCTGCCAGCTCGACAAGCCGCTGGACGTCCTCCCCCGCCGGGACGACGACGACGCCTCCGACGCCCTGCTCCTCGAAGAGCCGCAGAAACCGCTGCTCACGAACGACATCTCCGTCCGAGCTCGCGGTCATCAAGGTGAAGTCGGCGGTGGCCAGGTGGTCCTCGATGCCGCGGGTGACATCGGTGAAGAACGGGTTGCGGATGTCCAGGACGATCGAGCCGACGGTCGTCCTGGTGCCGGCCCGGAGTTGGCTCGCGATACCGTTGCGGACGTAGCCGAGGCGCTGGATGGCCTCGTGCACCCGGGTCGCAGTGTCGGCATTGACTCGGGACGGATGGTTGAGCACGTTGGAGACCGTGCCATTGGACACCCCGGCAGCCCGGGCGACCTCGCCGATGCCCACGGTCCCGCGCTGACCACTCACCATGGTGAGACCCCCGGATCGGAATATGTGGTGACGTGGGCCACATCAGGAGTTGACAGCGGCACGGGACCAGTATAGCTTGGCGTTATTAAAACGTTCCAACGACGGACGGATGGAGGCGACGATGCCCCGGTACTGCTTTCTCTCACACGTCGATCCGCGTCACCTCGACGCATATCGCAAGCGGCACGCTGCCGTTTGGCCGGAGATGCTCGCGGCCCTGCGTGACGCCGGATGGCGCGACTACTCGCTCTTCCTGGGCGAGGACGGCACGCTGATCGGCCACTTCGAGGCCGACGACAAGGACGCCGCACAGGCCGCCATGGCCGCAACCGACGTCAATGCTCGCTGGCAGGCGGAGATGGCGCGGCTGTTCATGGGCGAGGGCAACCCCGACGAGGGGTTCGCCTACCTTCCGGAGATCTTCAACCTCGACGACCAGCTCCGGGCACTGGCTCCGGAAAAGGCCACCACTGTCATCACCCCCTAGGGCCGCCACAACGAGATCGGGCAGGCACAGCGATGTGGCGCCCACCTCCGATCACCACCGTGCCCGTCTCCCCGACCTCCACGGATTCCTTCCTCACGAGAAAGACCGCAGTCAATGACGACTCAGCAGAGTTCTCCTCCCCTCACAGGGCAATCCGCCAAGAAACCCGGGCTGCACGGCTATCGCGCCACCGTCGCGGTCGCGATGTCCAACTACATCGAGGCGGGCTCGATCATCGCGCTGGCCACCAGCCTGACGCTGTGGCAGGACCGCTTCGGCCTGTCCAACATCGCCATCGGACTGGCCGCGGCGATCAGTGCGAACGCCTTCGGTGCCGCCGTCGGAGCCATGATCGGCGGCCCCCTGGGCGATCGCTACGGCCGTAAGTTCATCTACACCTACGACCTCCTGATGTACATGCTCGGCACCGCGTTCATCGTCTTCGCGGGCCAGCCCTGGATGCTCTTCACCGGCATCGTGATCACCGGCATCGCCGTCGGAGCCGGCGTACCCGTGGCATGGACCTACATCGCCGAGGAGGCGCCCGACGACCTGCGGGCCCGTCACGTCGGCACCGCCCAGCTCGCCTGGTCGCTAGGACCGCTAGTCGGATTCGCGCTGGCCACCGCGCTGGTGCCGCTGGGGCTCCTGGGAAGCCGCATCATCTTCGCGCACCTGTTCGTCATCGCCTTCGTGACCTGGTGGGTCCGTCGCGGACTCGGGGAATCCGAAGTCTGGAAGGAGTCCAACGTCAAGCAGCAGAAGCTCGGCAACAAACGCCGTGGCTTCCGCGAGCTGCTCTCGCACCCCCAGAACCTGCGTGCGCTGCTCTTCCTCATCGGCGTGTACACCCTGTGGAACACCGTCGCGGGACAGGCCGGGATCTTCATGCCCCGGGTCTATGAGACCGCCGGCGTCTCCAGCGCCGTCGGCCAGAACCTCCTGCAGGTGGTCGTGTGGGGGCTCACCGTGGCCAGCACCTACTGGGGCTTCATGAAGTACGGCGACCGCGTCAGCCGTCGTCTGCTCTACGGTCTCGGCGCCGGCCTCGGCCTGGCAGCCTGGATGATCCTCGCCTTCGTCCCGCACGTGACGATGCCACTGCTGATCCTGTTCGCGGTCCTCTGGGGCGTGTCGTCCGGCATCGGCGCCCAGGCGTTCTATGCCCTGTGGACCGCCGAGATGTTCGCCACCGCGTACCGCGCCTCCGCGCAGGGCCTGTTGTTCTTCACCGCTCGCGTCGCCGTGGGCCTGCTGAGCTACCTGTTCCCGACGTTGCTGGCCAACCAGGGAGTGCCCTTCGTCGGCACGATCATGGTCGCCCTCCTGGCCGTCGCCATGGTCGTCGGCATGGTCTGGGCCCCCGACACCGCGGGCAAGAGCCTCAAGGCCATCGAGCGGGAGCGCTACGGCGCCGATCTCGATGACGTCGCTCGGCCCGCCGTTACAGCCAAGGTTGCGGCCGACGTCCGCTGACCGCTACCCCTCATCCCCGCACGACCGTATTGAAGGAGCCTGACATGTCCATCAACGACAGCGCCGTCCGTACCGCGCTGAGCCAGCAGACCATCGAGCTGCCCTCCTGGGCATTCGGGAACGCTGGAACCCGGTTCAAGGTCTTCACCACCCCGGGGGTGCCGCGCGACCCGTTCGAGAAGCTCGCCGATGCGGCACAGGTCAACCAGTACACCGGCATCACCCCCCGCGTCTCGCTCCACATCCCCTGGGATCGGGTGGACGACTACGACGTGCTGGCCGAGCGGGCCGCGGAGCTGGGCGTGCGCCTCGGTGCGATCAACTCCAACCTGTTCCAGGACGACGACTACAAGCTGGGCTCGCTGACCCACTCCGACCCGGCGATCCGCGCCAAGGCAGTCCAGCATCACCTCGACTGCATCGCGATCATGAAGGCCACGGGTTCACGCGATCTGAAGATCTGGCTGCCGGACGGCACCAACTACCCCGGCCAGGACGACATCCGGTCCCGGCAGGAGCGCCTGGCGGACTCCCTGCAGCAGATCTATGCGGCACTGGACCCGACCCAGCGCATCATCCTGGAGTACAAGTTCTTCGAGCCGTACTTCTACACGATGGACATCCCCGACTGGGGCACCTCGCTGCTGCATTGCCTGGCCCTCGGTCCCCAGGCCATGGTGGTGCTCGACACCGGCCACCACGCTCCCGGAACCAACATCGAGTTCATCGTCGCCCAGTTGCTCCGGGTAGGACGGCTCGGCGCGTTCGACTTCAACTCGCGGTTCTACGCCGACGACGACCTCATGGTCGGAGCAGCCGACCCGTTCCAGCTCTTCCGCATCATGAACGAGATCGTCCGCGCCGACGCACTCCGCCCGGAGTCCGGGGTCAACTTCATGCTCGACCAGTGTCACAACCTGGAGTCCAAGATCGTCGGCCAGATCCGTTCGGTCATGAACGTCCAGGAGGCCACCGCCAAGGCCCTGCTCGTCGACCGCGAGGCACTGAGCCAGGCCCAGCAGGCCGGTGACGTCCTGGAGGC
>JAATES010000167.1 GCA_015655615.1 Actinomycetales bacterium | reverse complement strand
CTGGCCTCGGGCCTCGCCTCGACCTCCGTGGGCTGCTATGCCGGTTCCGCCGTGATGGCGGGGCTGCTGAAGGTTCAGGTTCCGCTGCTGGCCCGGCGCGCCATCACCCTGGTCCCGGCACTGGCGCTGTTGGCCAGCGGCGTGGACCCGACGTGGGCGCTGGTGCTCAGCCAGGTGGTGTTGAGCTTCGGCATTCCCTTCGCACTGGTGGCTCTGGTCCGGCTGACCTCAGATCGTACGGTGATGGGCGCCCATGCCGACACCTCGGCGGTCCGGGTGGTGAACGCCGGCTGTGTGCTGCTGATCGTCTCGCTCAATCTGACGTTGATCTGGCTGACTGTCACCGGGTAGCGTCCTGCTCCGGCGTGACCGGACGGTCACAGTCGAGCTGACGGAGCGACCGCCCTCACAGGCCCCGGGCGGTGAGGGCGTCACCGGTGGTCTGGGCCCGGCCGACGGTGCGCAGGGCGAACGGCACCAGATATGCCTGCGGCGAGCGGCCCAGACCGCGGGCACGAGCGGCCTCCTGGACGTCGGAGAAGGTGGCGAACAACACGGGGATGGCGCGGAGCATCAGAGCGACCATCAAGGCGAATCGTTCAGACGAGAAGCCCCACCGATCCAGTGGCCGGCATGCTCGGGTGAGGGAGTCCGCCAGGGCATCGGCACGGGTGGTGGCGGTCAGCACCGCCGCGAGAAGGAGTGCTGTCGCGAGGTCGAACACCAGCTCGACGGCCTCGTCCCCGCCACGCTGCCACCACACGATCGCGCCCCATGGAGCCAGGCTGAGCAGCACGCGTCGTAGCGTCCGCAGTTGAGGCTTCGCAGGCAGCCCGGCGCTCCACGCCAGCAGGACCGCGGTCATGACCCCGCCAAGGGCGAGAGGGAGTGAAGGGACTGTCGCCACGACTGCGGTCGCTCCCAGCAGCAGGAGCAGCTTGACGCCCGAGGGGCTGCGGTGGACCCAGCTCTCACCTGGAACATAGAGGCCCAGTGGGCCCGTCCAGCCGCGCATCAGGCGCGCTCAGGCAAGGGGTGGGCCGCAGCGAGCTCCCGGTACGCTCCCACGGAGGCAGAGCCCGACGAATCGTGAATCACCACGCCGTGATCCACGACGAGGCAGCGATCGAACTCGGCAGCGACACCAAGGTCGTGCGTCACCAGGATCACTTGTTGCGGCAGGCCTGCGAGGAGCCGATCCACAGCGAGTCGCCACCGCAGGTCGAGCCGGGTCGTCGGCTCGTCGCAGACCAGGACGTCCGGCTCGGTCACCAGCACCCCGGCTATGGCCAGAAGCTGTTTCTGCCCACCTGAGAGCGCCT
Organism: Actinomycetales bacterium; assembly: GCA_015655615.1. GTDB lineage: Bacteria > Actinomycetota > Actinomycetes > Actinomycetales > Cellulomonadaceae > Rarobacter. The sequence continues at coordinate 1,312 of JAATES010000167.1, read as the reverse complement.
GCACCGGGACAGACGCCAGGTCCGCGAGGCCAAAGCGGCCGAGAACGTCCAGGGCGCGCGCTGACCGCTGCCTGGCGCTCAGGTCCGAGCGCCGTAGCGATAGCATGACGTCCTCGAGGGGGGTGGGCATGATCACCTGGGCGTCGGCGTCAGCGAAGATGAAACCGACTTTCTGCCGGACCTGCTCACCCTGGGAACGGGTGTCGAGACCCGCCACTGTGACAGCCCCCGTCGTGGGCAGCGTCAACCCATTGATCATCCGGGCGAGGGTCGACTTTCCGGAGCCGTTGGCACCGATGACGGCGACGCGGCGATCCGCGAGCAGCAGCGTGGTCGGCGCGATGATCACCGTGTCTGGCGCGACCGCGCCCCGCTGGCGTGCCGTCGCCTCGGCCGGTGCCGGTACGGTGACTGCCGCAGCATCGAATGCGATCATCGTGGGGTGCTCAGTCGCGTGGTCGCAGCAATGCTGGGAACGCGCGGGCCACCGCAAGTGCGACGACCACCGCCACAGCAGCTTTGACGATGTCGAACGGGATATACGTGAGATTGACCACGAATGCCTCACGGAGGGTCAACGAGGTGCGCCACGCCATGGCGGGAATGCCGGCTGCGTAGGTTGTCAAGGTCGCTAGCACCACGGCGATCGAGTAGTGCAGCGCACGGGGACGCCAGCTCCGGCCGATGGCGACCTGTGCCCACGTTCCTGCGACGGCCGCAGCCAGGGGGAACGAGAGCAGATAGCCCACCGTGGGGCCGACGAGCACCCCGACACCACCTCGGCCGCCGGCAAAGACTGGAATGCCGACGATTCCGACGACCAGATACAAGCTGACCGCGAGGAACGCGCGACGCGGTCCCAGGATCAGCCCCACCAGGAGGACAGCGAAGGTCTGCAAGGTGATCGGCACGCCTGCGGGCCCCACGGGAGCGGCGATCAGAGAGCAGACCGCGATGAGAGCGGCAAAGGTCGCGATGAGAGCGACATCGGTGCTTGTGGATGAGCGTGTCGGGGTCACGGCTGCGCTGGGCTGCGGAGCGAGGGGCAGGGTCATAGTTCTCCTTTGGGAGGAATGGTGTTGCTGTCGCCACCCTAGCCGCGGATAGAATCAGAGGTGTTTGTGCCGGCGGCACAAGTTCCCCCGGCCACCCTGAAGGAATCGTCTACGTGATTACGGCTAGTCGTGTTGAGTTACGCATCGGTGCCAGAGTGCTGTTGAGCGAGACGGCCTTCCAGGTGGCGCCGGGTGACCGGATCGGCTTGGTGGGTCGCAATGGAGCGGGCAAGACGACGCTGACCAAGACGCTTGCG
>JAATES010000346.1 GCA_015655615.1 Actinomycetales bacterium | reverse complement strand
GTGTAGTCACCGGCCTCGAGGTCAGTGAAGGTGTACGTCGTCTGGTCAGCGACCACCTCGGCCCAGTTGCCGTCGCTGAGCTCGACGCGGTAACCGGTGATCGCCGAACCACCGTCGGCGGGTGCTCCCCAGGTCACCGTGAGACTGGATCCACTCGCCTCCACCGCCGGTGCGGCCGGGGCATCCGGTACCACCGCGTCCGTGGTCTCTGCGTCGGTCGCGCTCTCGGCGGGCGACGCGGAAGGGCTGCTGGACTCGCTCGTGCTCGTGGTCCCGGAGGTCGTGGTGCCAGAGGTCGACTTCCCGGAGCTGGTCTTGCCCGAGGACTTGCTGGAGCTGGACTTGCCCGAAGACTTGCTGGAGCTGGACTTGCCCGAAGACTTGCTGGAGCTGGACTTGCCCGAAGACTTGCTGGAGGTCTTCGACGGCGAGGTGGGCTTCTTGGTGGGCGTCGCGCTGCTGCTGGGCTTCGGGGTCGAGGTCGACCCGCCGCCGGAGTCCAGCGGGGTTCCGTCGGGGTTCGTCTCCGTGCTGTCATAGGGCTGACCGCCGCTTTCCCCGCAGGCGCCCAAGTCGAAGTTGATCGAGCAGATGTCACAGACATCGCCTGCGGCGGAGGCCGTGGGAGCGAAGGAGAGCCCGATCACGGGCAGCACTACGGCGAGGACTCCGCTCAGTGCGAGCGTGGAGAGTCTGCGGACGGATCGCGTGATGATGGACATGGGCTGGTGTTCCTTACGACGAGCTCTCACAGGAGGATGACGGCGCAACGGGTGGCAGGACGGCCGGAGCCGTCAGATCTCACATGCACCGATGGGTACGAGTGGTTCTTTGACAGGGAGACGGGCCGGCGCCTGGAAGACCCCTGCGAAGGCAGACGGCTCCAGTGCTCCGAGCTCGTCATCGAGGCTGGGGCCCTCCGGGGGCTCGTGCCCGGCGAACACATCGTCGTTGAGGGCCCCCTGCCGACGCGCGACGATGGTCGCGGAGACCGCGGCGACGGTGACATTGGTCATCGTGCTGACGGTGCCTGCCACGGCGCTGATGGGCACCAGGAGGACCATCACCTCCACCGGCAGGCCGACCGCCGTCAGGACCGCAGTCGCGGTGATGATCGCGGTCCCCGGTACCCCCGCGGTGCCGAGCGAGACCAGGAGCCCCAGCAGTACCAGCACCACGTAGTCACCGACGCCGTAATCGATGCCCAGGGCATGGACGCTGAAGACTGCCACCAGCGTGGGCCAGACACCAGCGCATCCGGGCATGCCGATGGTGGTCCCCAGCGGCGCGGTGAAGTTCGCGATCTCGTCCGGCACCCCGACCTTGCGAGTGAGCGTGCTGATGGTCACCGGCAGCGTCCCGATGCTGCTCTGGGTCGTGAAGGACATGGACTGGGCCGGGATCAGCTTCCGGAAGAAGGCTCCCGGCTTCACATGGGCGAACACCCGGAGCAGGACTCCGCTGACCACATAGCTGTGAAGCAGGCAGGCGACGAAGGCCAGCACTAGGACCCCCATCAGGGACCAGACCGTCTCCAGCCGGCTCACCGCTGTCGACGTCGAGGTGGCGACCAATGCCAACACCGCATAAGGCGTCAATTCGATGATGAATCCGACTGCCTTGAAAAGAATGGCCCGAGTGGCGTCGACGAAGAGCTTGAATGGCAGCACCTTCTCCTCGTCCTTGTTGGCGACGAGCACATAGGAGATCGCGATCAGCAGTGCGAACAGAATGATCGGGACGATCTTGTTGCTCTGAATATCCCCTACAACATTCGACGGGAACAGCCCCACCAGCACCTCATCGAGCGGAACCAGCAGATTCGACACCAGGGAGCCGTCGACGTCGGTGAGGTTCAGCGAGGAGTTCTTCCCTACCCCGGTGGCCAGCGACAGGCCAAGGGTCAGCAGGATGGCGATGAGGTTGCTGAAGAGGAGCCAGAAGACTGAACTGGTGCCGATCGTACGCAGTTTTCGGATGCTCCCCAGCGAGGTGACGCTCGACAGTATGGACACGATGATCAGTGGAGCGACCACTGCGGTGATGACCTGGACGTAGATGGCGCCTATCGGCTCGATGTAGGCCAGATGCCCCTTGAAGGACAATCCCAGGGCGGCACCCACGACGAGCGCGAGGATGGTCAGAACCGCGAAATTGACCTTCATCTTACGCAATCGATACGCAATGAAAAAGAGCAGGATCGTGACAGCCAGTGCCAGGAGATCAATGACGCTCACATTCATGGATTACCCGTTCCGTTCGCCGTCAAGAGGGCGCGACAAAGCACACTGATGGGGTCTTGTTTCGTAGCAGTTTCGCGGAATTGACTTCTGATGTGACGCTAACACGACACATCCCCCAGCCCACGGCCGGCTCCGGAAAATCTCAGTCTATGAGCCGATTCCGTATCACTATTTGGTCAGTCCCACTGAGACCCGGCCCCGCACCTGAGGCGGAACGGCCCCGTCAGACCGGGACTGCCGCGTTGCGCCTGGTCTCGAACGCTTCCGGGCGGGACGTCTCGCAAACGCCGCACCGCCTGCCTGCGGCCGGTGAGGTCCGTTCACATTGCACGCATACCAGTCGCAGGGTCGTACACGCGGCGTCCGGGCAGTTGACATACCGGTCCGTCCGGACCGTGCAGCCCAGGCATTCCCCCAGCGGGATCGAGCCCTCATCGAATCGGAGGCTGCCCCTGCCGTCGAATACGTAGAGGGAGCCCTGCCAGAGCCCTTGCGAACCGAAGGCCTCCCCGTACCGCACGATCCCGCCCTCGAGCTGATAGACCTCCGAGAACCCGCGGTTCCTCATCAGCACGGAGAGGATCTCGCACCGAACGCCGCCCGTACAGTAGGTCACGACGGGTCTTCCCTTGAGGTCGTCGTAACGACCCGACTCCAATTCGGCAACGAAGTCATGCGTCGTGGAGACCTGCGGGATCACTGCGCCCGTGAAGTGCCCGGTCTGAGCCTCGAAGGCGTTACGGCCGTCGAAGAACACGACATCGTCACCCCGCTCACCCATCAGCTCATGGAGGGCCTGGGGTGAGAGCCGCTGCCCGCCTCCCTCCACCCCGCCGGGACCCACCGTGACCTCCTCCGGAACCCCGAAGGCCACCAGCTCGGGGCGGACCTTGACGCTGAGCCGGGGAAAATCCTGACCCGTTCCTGCCGACCACTTCACATCGATGCCGGAGAGTCCCGGAAGCTGTCGGGTGGCCTTGACATACTGCTTCAGGTTCTCGACCGTGCCGCCGAGCGTCGCATTGATGCCCTGAGGGGACACGATGACCCGGCCCCGCAGCTGCCACTGCTCCCCCAGGGCCAGCTGCCACAATCGGACCGCCACGGGATCGCTGAGCGGAGTGAAACCGTAGAACAGCACGATGCGATGGGTCGACATAAGTCCAGGCTATCGTTCGCGAGTCACGCGTCCCAGGTCCCATTCAGGCGTCGCACTGGCACGGACGGAGCCGTCGGCTCCGAAGATCAGAAAGCTGTCGAAGCCTCGCGCGAACCAGCGGTCATGCGTCACGGCGACGACGGTGCCCTCGAAGTGCGCCAGCCCGGTCTCCAGCGCTTCGGCTGAGTGCAGGTCCAGGTTGTCGGTCGGCTCGTCGAGCAGCAGCAGCGTGGCTCCGCCCAATTCCAGCAGCAGGATGTGAAATCGAGCCTGCTGGCCTCCGGACAGCGTGCCGAACAGCTGCTCCGCCTGCCCTGCGAGGCCATACCGATCCAATGCCTTGCTGGCGGGCTCCCGGCCCATCCCCGGGCGCTCTCCCTCCCCGCGGTGCAGGATGTCCAGTAGCGTGCGCTGCTCGTAGTGCGGGTGCGCATCGTTCTGGGCGAACCATCCGGGAACCACGCGCGAGCCGAGCCGCACGGAGCCCGTATGCGTCACCGTACCCTCAGGCGCCTTCGCATCACTGCCGCCGGAAGCCAGCAATCGCATGAAGTGCGATTTGCCCGAGCCGTTGGACCCCAGCACCGCGACCCGGTCCCCGAACCAGATCTCGGCGTCGAACGGCTTCATCAAGCCGGTCAGTTCCAGGGAGTCGGCGACCACGGCGCGTTTCGCCGTGCGGCCACCCGCGAGCCGGACCCGTACGTTCTGCTCCCGGACCACCACCTCGGGCGGACCGGCCTCCTCGAACTTGCGCAGCCTCGTCTGAGCGGCCTGGTAACGACTGGCCAGGCCGTCGTTGAACGCGGCCTTGTTCTTGAGCGTGTTGACCATGGTGATGAGCTTGAGATGCTCGTCATCCCAGCGCCGTCGCAGCTCGGCCAGTCGGCTCATGCGATCCTCACGGGCCTTGCCATAAGTGGCGAAGCCTCCGCCGTGCAGCCAGAGGGTCGACCCGGCGGGTCCTGGCTCCAGGCTGGCGACCTGGGTGGCGGTCCTGGCCAGGAGCTCCCGATCATGACTGACGAACAGCACCGTCTTGGCACTCGCGGCCAGCTCACGCTCCAGCCAGGACTTGGTCGGCACGTCCAGGTAGTTGTCGGGCTCGTCGAGCAGCAGTACCTCGTCACCACCACGCAACAGCGCGGTGAGGACCAGCCGCTTCTGCTCACCGCCCGAGAGCGTGCGCACCTCGCGCCACTGCGCTTGCTCGAAGGGGATCGACAGGACCTCCTCGGTCACCTTGTCCCATCCGGTCTCCGCCTCATAGCCACGAACGTCGGCCCAGTCCGCGAGCGCCTGTGCGTAACGCATCTGAGTCGGCTCGTCGTCCGTGGTGATCATCGCGAGCTCCGCGGCCGCCAGCTCGTGTCCTGCCGCCCGCACGGCGACCGGCGCCAGGTCCACCAGCAGGTCACGCACGGATCTGTCGTCATCGATCCGTCCGACGAACTGGCGCATCACGCCCAGGCCGCCGGTCCGGACCACGGCCCCGCCATGCGCGTCGATGTCGCCTGCCACGATCCTCATCAGGGTGGTCTTCCCCGCGCCGTTGGGACCCACCAGAGCGACCTTGGCACCCTCCCCCACCCGCAGGTCCACTCCTGCCAGCAGCGCTCGGCCGTCCGGAAGGTAATAGTCCACGGCACTGATATCGATATGACCCACCGTGCCATTGTCCCGGACGCCCGGCCGCCGAGCCACCGATGTCGAGACAGTGCAAGGATGGGACCATGAGCGACAACGATCCGAGCAACTCTTCATCGCCTGAGTCCGATTCGAACCAGCTGCCACGTGAGGACACCCTGGTGTCCGGAGACGTCGTCGATCCGCTGGACGAGGGATACACCCCTCCGGACCGCCCCCGGTCCGGGCTGTATGACGAGACGGGTACAG
>JAATES010000333.1 GCA_015655615.1 Actinomycetales bacterium | reverse complement strand
GGGCGACCGCCGCGCGCATTGCCGCCAGATCGACGAGCAGCGGCACCCCGGTGAAATCCTGCAACACGATGCGCGCGACCACGAAGGGAATTTCCTCGTTGAGTGGCTTCTCCGCGTTCCAGTTGGCGAGGTTGCGCACGTCCTGCTCGCTGACCTTCTTGCCGTCGCAGTTGCGCAGCACGGACTCCAGTGAGCAGCTCCGCCGACTTCTCCTGCGTGGTCGCGACCTGCGACTGTGCATAGAGGTCCTGGACGTCCGCGTTGTCATAGTTGAAGTAGTAGTCCGGGTTGGCCCAGTTGGCGAAGTCGTGGCTCTCGGCGTGATCGACCAGGCTGAGCTGATAGTCCTTGTTCTGGTAGACGTCCTGCAGCCAGGTGGCGAACTCGACGGACTCGACCTTCAGGGTGACCCCGACCGCCGCGAACTGCGAGGTGAGCAGGTCACTGAGCGTGGTGCCGTAGATGTTCGGGATGTCCAGTGTGAGGTCCAGCCCGTCGCCGTATCCGGCTTCGGCCAGCAGCTTCTTCGCCTGCGCGGGATCGTAGGGGAAGAGCGAGGTGAGGTCCTCGTAGCCGGGGTCTCCCGGGGCGATGGGGCCGCCGAGCAGCGCATCGACGCCGCCCCGGGCCTCGACGAGCGCGGCATGGTCGATCGCGTAGCGCAGGGCCTGACGGACCCGGGCATCGTCCAGGGGCTTGGCCTTGTTGTTGAAGGCGAGGACGAACTTGTCCGAGGCGTCGCCCTCCACCAGCGTGTAGTCGGCGTTGGTGAGGTTCTTCGAGAGCTTGGCATCGATGGGGGCCAGGATGTCCAGGTCGCCGGAGCTCACGGCGTTGAACGCCGCGTTGATGTCCGGGATATACCGGAAGACGACGGTCCCGAACTCCGGTTTGGTGGCTCCCCAGTAACCGTCATTGCGCGTGAGGGTGATCGAGTCACCCTGTTTCCAGGTGTCCAGAAGGTAAGGCCCGGAACCGATGGCGCTGGTCGTGAGGTCGTTGGTCGCCTTGGGGTCGAGCACGAGGCCGGCTCGGCCGGTCAGGGCCCACAGCAGGTCGGGATACGGCTTGCTCAGCGTGATCACCAGGCTGGTGGCGTCATCCGCCTTGATCGAGGCCACTGAGCCGAGGTACTCCGAGCCGGTGTACTTCTTGTCGATGACCTGCTGGATGGACTGCGCGGCCTCAGCGGCCGTCAGCGGGTCGCCGTTGGAGAAGGTGGCGCCCGTCGCGATCGTGAACGTGTAGGTCAGTGCATCGTCGCTGACGGTCCAGGCGGTGGCGAGCGAGGGGATGACCGTCCCGTCTGCCTCCCGTGAGACCAGGCCCTGGTAGACGTTGTCGATCAGGACCTGGTCCAGGGCGATCCCGGACGTGCTACGGATGTCCAGGTTGGTGGGCTCCAGGGTGAGGCCGATGCGGACGGTGGCATCGGCGGCTGCCGCCGGCGCGGAACCGGACGGGGATCCCTGGGCGTCCTGGTCGGTCGAGGACCACGGCCGCGTGATCGCGAGGACCACCACGACGGCGACAACCACGACGGCTGCGCCGATCGCGATCCAGCGCCGTCCACGGCGCTCGCTCCGTCGGTCGACCAGGGGGTCGAGGTCATCCTGTGGCTGGGTGGGCGGGGTGTCGGACATGGTGGTCTCCAAAAGAGTGGGGTCGACTGTGCGCGGAGGCCGGGCAGCAATCGGGCTGAACGGGGCGGGTGCGCGCGGTGCGCAGGACAGGGAGAGTGGGACGCTGCAGCGAGCCAGGGGCGGACTGCAGGGACGGCTCAGGCCTGGGTGCTGGAGCCGCCGAGACATCGCTCGGCGGCGGCGCTCTGCCCGGGCGCCAGCGCCTGGATCGCAGCGGCCAGCTGCTCGGGAGCGTCTTCCTGCACGTTGTGTCCGGCCTCGATGACCACGGTGCGGTCATGAGGCCGCTCTGCGCTGAACCGCGCCAGCTCGCCTGCAGCCAGCAGTCCCCGGGAACCGGCGATCAGATCGACGGGAACCGGCAGTGCCGACAGGCGCACCCACGCCGACTCGGGGTCTTCCAGGACGGCCTGTGCGAACGGGACCCTCGCGAGGTGATGCTTCCACACCACGGCTCCGCGGGAGTCGTGCCGCGTGTTGAGCCGGACCGCGCGGTCGAGCGAGCGGGGGTCCCCGCCGAATCCGAAGGCACGGGCACGGTCGATCACGGCCTCATGCGAGCTGAAGGTCGCCGGGCCTGACAGGAACTGCTCGACCTGGGCTGCCGCCCCGGCGGTGAGGGGGACGATGTCGACCAGGATCACGTGGGAGACGAGCCCTGGTACCAGGTCGGCGAGAGCGATGGCCGTCAAGCCGCCGAGGGATTGGCCGACGATGGTCACCGGGGCCGTCACCACGCCTTCATCGAGCCACATGGTGATGGCCTGGGCCAGGGTCCCGGCATTCGTGCGCGGCCGGTAGTCGGCGTCGTGGTGCCACGCCGAATCGCCATGCCCCGGCAGGTCGACGGCCAGCGCCGGCTGGTGCGCATGCGCGATGGTGACATCCCAGGTGTGCGCGTTCAGGCCGGCGCCGTGGAGCAGGATCCGCGATGCCGGGCGGGCGCCCCACCGGATGGCCGAGACGTCCCCGGCGGGCGTCGGTGCGCTGATCCGTTCGTAGCCCAGCGCGGAGGCCAGGAGGCCGTGGTGCCGCAGCTCCTCGTCGGTGAGAAGACGCTCGTCCTGGCTGACCATTGCTGCTCCCTTCCGGACATCGTGGGAGGAAGGCCTGCGTGCCGGATGCTGAGGCCTGCCTCCCTGAAGGTTCGTGCACCAGGGCGGGTTCCCGCACGATTGTTTCGGCGAACACGTTACGTACTGACTCGGAGGGAGGCCCCGACTCTAGGGTGGCACTCGACGCTCGGCCTGGTCCCATCAGCCCCGGCGCCAGATGCGCCCGCTGCTGAAGGGAGGACCGGTGAGCGAGGTGTCCCATGACCGCGAGGGCTCGGCTGCGCGGGAGGCGGGGGCGGAGCCGGTTCACGGTAGGCCTGCCGTGGCATCGGGATTCGTCAACTTTCGCGACGTCGGAGGGCTTCACACCGCCGACGGCCGACAGGTGGCGGCCGGGCGGCTGTTCCGCGCTGACTGGCCGGATTCGCTGTCGGGTGCGACGGCCCGGTCCTTGACCCGGGTCCCGGTGACCCGGGTCGTCGATCTGCGTGATGACGAGGAGGTCCGCCACTCGGCCGATCACTTTCGCCGGGCTGACTTCAACGTGGTCCGGGTGCCGATCTTCGGAGGGTCGGCCGCCTCCCTGGTGGCCGACGGGGTGTCGCTGACCGAGTTGTACACGTCGGTGGTCACCGATACGGCTCTGGCGGTCACCAGGGCGGTGGCCGCGGTGGCCGACGCCCCGCGCCCCGGCGCCGTCCTGGTGCACTGCACGGCGGGCAAGGACCGGACCGGGATCGTGGTGGCGCTGGCCCTCAGCGCGGTGGGGGTGACCCTGGAGGAGGTCGCTGCGGACTACAGCGCCACGGAGCTGAATCTGCGAGGTGCCTGGCTGACCCGCCGTCTCGAGGTGCTGGGCCGGTATCACGGGTATGACCTGTCCGATCGCGCCGAACTCCTGGCCGGCAGCCCTGCGGCCGTGATCGAGCATACCGTCGGTTCCGTGGAGCGGGCCTGGGGCTCGGTGCCGGATTACCTGCTGGCCCACGGACTGACGGCGGAGCAGCTCGGGAGGCTCCGCACCGTGCTGCTCGAGCCCCCGGGCACGGAAGGCGAGGCCTGATGTCCGACGTGCCGCCGGGGGGACGAAGGTCCTCCGCACTGCCCCACTCCGACCCCGACTGGGGGTTCAGCACGGCGCAGGTCCATGCGGGCCAAGTGCCTGATCCCACGACGGGCGCGTGTGCGCTGCCGATCTATCAGACGACCGCATATGTGTTCCCCGATGCCGACGCCGCGGCCGACCGGTTCGCTGCGCGGGCGGAAGGATTCACCTACACCCGGCTGAACAACCCCACGACGGCGGTGGTCGAGGAACGGCTCGCAGCACTGGAAGGCGGCGTGGCCGGCACGGTGGTGGCCTCAGGCCAGGCAGCCGTGAGCTATGTCATCCTGACGCTCGGGGATGTCGGCGCACACGTCGTGGCCAGCCCGAGCCTCTACGGCGGAACCCGCACGCTGCTGGCCCACAACCTGAGTCGTCGTGGCATCTCGACGACCTTCGTCGACGATCCCGGCGACCCGGATTCCTGGCGCCGGGCGGCGACTGGCCGCACCGTGGCGTTCTTCGCCGAGTCGCTTCCCAACCCGCGGGGGGATGTCCTCGACATCGAACGCATTGCCGCGGTGGCCCATGAGGCCGGGGTCCCCCTGGTGGTGGACAACACGGTCGCGACTCCGTACCTGGTACGGCCCATCGACTGGGGCGCCGACATCGTGGTGCACTCGGCCACCAAGTTCCTCTCCGGTCACGGGACCGCCGTGATCGGGTCGATCGTGGATGCGGGCCGGTTCGACTTCGCTCAGGACCTGAGCAGGTTTCCCGGCTTCTCCGCCGAGGTCCCGGGGTACGACGGGCTGGTGCTCGCCCGTGACTTCGGAGCCGGAGGGGCACTGTCGCCGCAGGGGAGCAACCTGTCGTTCACCGTGAAGCTGCGGTTGGAACAGCTCCACGACCTGGGCGCCAGTGCCTCGCCGTTCAATGCGTTCCTACTGGCACAGGGCCTGGAGACGCTGTCGCTTCGGATGGAACGTCACGTCGGCAACGCCCTCGAGATCGCGCAGTGGCTGGAGTTGCAGCCGCAGGTCCGCAGTGTGCAGTATTCCGGGCTCGCGTCGTCGCCCTATGCTGCGCTGGCCAGAAAGTACACGCCGCGCGGCGCAGGGGCGATCGTCGCCTTCGAGCTCCACGGTGACGAGCCGGCGGGGCGGGCCTTCGTCTCGGCGTTGCGCCTGCATTCCCATGTGGCGAACATCGGGGATGTGCGCTCACTGGCCATCCACCCGGCTTCGACGACCCATGGGCAGATCACTGCGGCGGAACAGCGGCAGGCCGGGGTCACCGCCGGCCTGGTGCGGCTCTCGGTGGGCATCGAGGATGTGGCGGACCTGATCCGCGACCTGCGCCTGGGGCTGGCGGCGGCCGAGCAGGCCAGGGAAGGAGCGCGATGATGACGGGACACCTCGTGGACGTTCCCGGGATCCAGGTGGGTCACGCGGAGCGCCAGGGAGACGGCTGGCTGACGGGCCTGACGGTGGTGCTGCCGCCTCCGGGGACCCTCGGAGCGGTGGATGTGCGCGGGGGTGCGCCGTGTACCGCCCAGACCGATGCGCTGCGGCATGGCTCAGTGGCTCCCTGGCCTGCCGCGATAGTGCTCACCGGCGGTAGCGGCTTCGGCCTGCACGCGGCTGCGGGCGTGCAGCGATGGTGTGCGGATCACGGCCGGGGGTTCCGCATCGGCGAGGGTGCGTCCGAGGTGGTGCCGATCATCCCCGCCGCCGCGATCTTCGATCTGGGCCGTGGCGGTCTGGCCAGGGCGGTGCCGGATGCCGACCTGGGGTATCAGGCGACTGTGCTGGCGGCGGGTCCGCAGGGGAGGCAGGCGCGGCGTGGTCCGATCGGTGCCGGGACCGGTGCCGTCGTCGACGATGAGCGCGGCCGTGGCGGAATCGGCGGCGCGGCTCAGGCCGTCGTGCTCCCCGGGGGCGGCGCGGTCACCGTGGGCGCGCTGGCGGTCGTCAACGCCTTCGGTGCTCCGCAGTGGGGTGAGCACGAACGATATGCACCTGGCCCGCGGGCGGGGGCGCCGGCAGCTGGTGGCGGGCTGTTCAACACGACTCTGGTCGTCGTGGCGACTGACCTGTCGCTGGACCGCTCTCAGCTGGAAAGGGTCGCGGCGCTGGGCCACGACGGGCTGGCGAGGGCGCTGCGTCCGGTGCACACCCTGGCCGACGGAGACGTCGTGTTCTCGTTGTCGACGGGAGCGGTGGCCGCTCCCGAGCCCTCGAGCTCGAGTCTGACGGACCATCGCCGGTGGCGGAACGTGATGATCGACGTTCATGAGGCGTCAGCGGCTGCCGTGCAGCTGGCGGTGCTCGACGCGG
>JAATES010000291.1 GCA_015655615.1 Actinomycetales bacterium | reverse complement strand
TCCTTCAACTCGTACCCCGCCGCAGACAGACACGACTGGTACCGTTTGAAGCCCGCCAAGTACTCCTCCTCAGTCGCCTTCCCATCCGCAATCGCAGCCTGATAAGCAGCAGACTCGGACACTGCCGCAGAAGCAGTCTTCTCAGCCGACTCCGACGGATTCGCCGTCGCCTCCGAGGTCTTCTGCTCCAACGACGTCGGAACAGGATCGCCACCCGAGCACCCCGCAACCAACAACACACCGATCACCACCGTCACACCACAACCACGCTTCAAGACTCGCGAAATATCCATTTCCCCCTCATTCCGATCACTATCACGCCGGACGGTTAGAAATATGATTGGTCATCAGGACAAAGCGTGATGGCGTAGGAGAGGGCATCTCGCCTGCGCCATCACGCTTTTCACGCAGGCAAGGATCACAGAGTGAACGGGAAGTTTGCTGCATAGCTCGCGCTGGGAGCCGTGGTATTGTGCTTACTCAACGTCACATTGTATCCTGGATTCGCAATTTTCACCTTCACCGTAGAGGAGCTTCCCGCATATTTCCAGGGTGACCAGTACCCGCTACTCGAGGGATAGTACTGGATTCTTACCGCGATCTGCCCGCAGTCTGCCGTGGTCTTCGTGGTCTTATTCTTCCCAGTCGCACTCGAATATCCCTTGATGCGTGTGTCGGACTTACATTTCTCCGACCCATTCCCGACGGCACTTGCGGAACTCGTTCCTACGGCTATTCCCCCACGCACAGGATCAATGCCGCGGACACACTCGCGATGATTCTCTTCATTTCATGCCCCTTTGAGTGGTCGCTCCGCGATCGACGGTGACCGTGGAGTCTCTTCGAGAGTACCTGGGACTTGGCGATTGGTCAACGCAGTCGGATATTTAACATTCGCCGGATTTGCGGCATTCTGGGGCTGATACGGAGCACTGGTCGCCGCCCGCCTCTTCGCTTCGTCGGCTGTGAGACGCCCCCCATCCGCACCCCGCACCGGCGACCGCCAGCCCGCAGTCCTCCGGATGGGAGACGCACCACGGCGTGACACCGCGCAACCGATAGCGGTGATCCGCGATCCAGCGATACCCGTGGTCCTGTACCTGTCGCAAACCCGGCACGCGGTACACGGCCGAGAACACGCGGACTCCCAGCGCGGCATCCAGGGACGCGTTCACCGCCGCCGCACCGGCCTGCCGGTGTCCAGGGCCGAACGACCAGACGGCCTGGTGCGCTTCCTCGAATGACAGCCCGAACCGCTCCCGCACCCCGGCACGCTGAAAGGGATGGAATCGCAGCCGGTGATGTCGATCGAGGCGTTGCAGCGCATAGACCGCACGCGTGCAGAAGCCGCACTGCCCGTCGAACACCAGGTCGATCGTCGCGGTCATGCCGCACCCCCTTGCGATCTCCCGCCAGCCGGTCTCACGCTGCAGGCAGCCAGACCGTGGCCACCAGCGCCTTGTGGTCGGTGCCGCCGATGTCGACGCGCCCCAGATCGGTGGCCAGCAGCGTCCGGGTGACCAGGATGTGGTCGATGGAGATCAGCGAGAACGGACCGGGCCCGCTCGGCCAGGTGGGCGTCGGCCCGCGCCCGGCCGCCCGGGTCGCATCCGTCAGCTGGTCCCCCACCAAGGTGCGGAACGACGAGTGGTCCCATGTCGCATTGAAGTCGCCCATGATCAGCTGCGGGCCCTGCTGAGCGCGCACGGCAGGGGTGAGCTCCGCGAAGTCCTTGCCCCACAGCCCGCCCAGCCCGGGCAGCGGCGGCGTCGTATGGACCGCCGTCACCCGGACCGCCGTGCCCGCAGCACCGGCTTTGCCCACGGTCACGTTCGCCGAGGGGGTGCCCCGCGAGGTGGCGGGCAGATCGGCCGGATCGGTCAGTTCCGTGGCCGACCAGATTCCCCCGCCGTACACCGTGCCAGACCCCACGCGCGCGAGGTGCTGGTATGGCAGCAGGTCGTCGAGCCCGGCCTGGTCCAAGGCGGTGACCAGCTCACTGGTGAGCTCCACCACGACCAGCACCTCGATGCGGCTGGCTCGGACCTCGGCCACGACCTCGTCGGCATGCGCCCCGCCGTACTGCGCATTGAGCGTCATCACCCGCAGCGGCGTGCGGCCCGCCGTATCAGCCGCCGTGGCGTCCCCGAAGAACGGGGCCAGCCACATGCCGTGGATCACCACCACAACCACCAGAATGCTCACCGCCCACCAGCGCCGCAGCAGCAGCGCACAGGCCAGCACCAGCACGCTGCCGACCGCGTACCACGGCGTCATGCTCACGAGCATGCCGACCAGGTCGTGGCCCCCATCCGGAACGGCGCGGAGCACGACGCCGCCAACGGCTCCCACGGTGAGGACCCCGACCACGAGGCCGAGGATTCGGCGCAGCATCCGCCGAGGCTACCCACACAACCTGGGTGGCGTCCCATTGACGGCCTGCCGCGCCTCAGTTAGCGTGGCGAGAACCTGGCGTCACAGCAGTCGCCAGCTGCGCGGGGGTGGGGTATGAAGGTCAATCGTGACAGTAGCGGAATCGGCCGACAGCCCGTACGGCTCCGCCTGGTAGTGACAAGCCTGGTAGCGACAACCGCCCTAGCCGGCGTCGCGGTTCTGACCTCCTGTGCCAGCGGACCGTCAGACTCGGCTCCCGCAAACACGTCGTCGTCGACCTCGACGGCAGGGACCTCCTCTGAGGCCGGTGCCGCAGAGCCCCCGGTTGCCTGCACTGCCGAGACGACCACGAACGCGCCGCCCCTGACCTACGAGGTGGCCAGTACCCTGATCGGCTCTCGACCCTGGCTCTGTGCTGCAGACGGCCCCGATGCCACCCTGGCAGCGAGCCAGCGCCCGGACAGTTCGACCTCCACCGAGGAATGGATGCGCGCCCTGAGCACCGATGTCGACCTGCCCGAGGGCTTCCAGGTGGACGACTCGGTGCAGGCCTACATCGCCGCCGATGGCGTCTGGTACTCGGTCAGGTACGCAGGGGAGGACACCTCCGAATTTCCTCTCAAGGTCTCCCCCACCACCGATCCAAGCTGACCGTTCACCCCCCGCCCCATCCGGAGACGGGGCCAGGCCCTCAACCGAACAGGCGCGGCAGCGTCCCCTCGAAGGCCTCACGGGCCTCTGCCAGCGTGACCTCGAACGCGGTGTCCCCGGGGCCGGTCACCTGGATGGCGGCGTCACCGTCCGCCGTCACACCACCCGTCTGCCCGATCACCGCGAACGGCACGCCCGCCGCCGCGAAAGCAAGCTCCGCGGCCGTCACACGTGAAGGTGTCACCGAGACCAGCACCCGGGCGGCGGACTCCGCGAAGAGCGTCTCGAAGGCCGTCACGCCATCGCGCGCGACGATCGGCTCCACCGTGACCGACACTCCGACTCCGTTGCGGAGCGAGGCCTCGACCAGGCCCTGGGCCAGTCCGCCCTCGGAGAGGTCGTGCGCCGCAGAGATGAACCCGTTCTTGGCCCCCGCCACCAGCAAGGCTGCCAGCGTGCGCTCGGCAGCCAGGTCGACGATCGGCGGGACACCGCCCAGGTGACCGTGCACGACGTCGGCCCACGCCGAGCCGTCCAGCTCTCCGCGGGTCGTGCCCAGCAGGTAGACCGTCTGGCCGGCGGCGAGCCAGCCCGAGGGGACCACCTGGGCGACGTCGTCCATGACCCCGAGGACCCCCACCACCGGGGTCGGATGGATCGAGGAGTCGATCTGACCGGGCACCCCGGTGCCGTTGTACAACGAGACGTTGCCGCCGGTGACCGGCACGGCCTGGGTCTGGCAGGCCTCGGCGAGGCCCTCGACGGCCTCGACCAGCTGCCACATGGAGTCGGGGTCCTCCGGCGAGCCGAAGTTCAGGCAGTCCGTCACCGCGAGCGGACGCGCCCCCGTGGTGGCCACGTTGCGGTAGGCCTCCGCGAGTGCCAGCTGCGCGCCGGTGCGCGGGTCCAGCTTGGCATAGCGTCCGTTGGCATCCGTGGCGAGTGCCACTCCCAGACCGGTGGACTCGTCCACGCGGATCACCCCGGAGTCGTCCGGCTGCGCCAAAGCGGTGTTGCCCTGGACGAAGCGGTCGTACTGGTTGGTCACCCAGGCCTTCGAGGCGAGGTTCGGCGAGGCCAGCAGCCGCAGAGTCGTCTCACGCAGCTCGGCGCCGGTGCCGGGACGCGCATACCGCGCCTTGCCCTCGGCCGTGGAGATCGAGTCGCGGTTGAGCCCGTCCTGCCAGGCCGGTCGCGCATAGGGACGGTCATAGACCGGGCCCTCGTGTGCCACCGTGCGCGGGTCGACGTCCACGATGCGCTGGCCGTGGTGGTCGATGGTGAGCCGGCCCGAGGTGTTGACCTCGCCGACGACAGCCGACTCGACGTCCCACTTGGCCGTGATGGCCAGGAACTCGTCCAGCTTGTCCGGGCGGACCACCGCCATCATGCGCTCCTGCGACTCGCTCATCAGGATCTCCCCGGCGTTCAGCGTCGGATCGCGCAGCAGCACGTCGTCGAGCCAGACGTGCATGCCGCCATCGCCGTTGCTGGCCAGCTCGGAGGTCGCACAGGAGATCCCGGCCGCGCCGAGGTCCTGGATGCCCTCGACCACCTGGGCGCCGTAGAGCTCCAGGCAACACTCGATCAGCACCTTCTCCATGAACGGGTCGCCCACCTGGACGCTGGGGCGCTTGGCGGGCACCCCGTCCTCGAAGGTCTCCGACGCCAGGATGGAGGCTCCGCCGATGCCGTCGCCGCCGGTGCGCGCCCCGAACAGG
>JAATES010000016.1 GCA_015655615.1 Actinomycetales bacterium | reverse complement strand
GCCGTCGCTCCCGCCACGACCCGGTGACCCTGAGAATCCGAGTCGGCCGACTCGTCGATCGGATCGTTCTCGAGCCGCCAGGCGATCAGGTCCGCAATCGTGATCAGCACCAGGCCCTCTGCCGCAGCCAGCGCTCCTGCGTCCGGCAGGCGCATCATGGTCCCGTCGTCATTGACCAGCTCGGCGATCCCTGCCACGTCCCCGACGCCGGCGATCCGACACAGATCCACGGCCGCCTCGGTATGACCCGGGCGATGCAGGACTCCACCGGGCACGGCCCGCAACGGCAGGACATGACCGGGCCTGATCAAGTCGGTCGGTCCCGATTCCGCCCGGGCCAGCACGCCCAGCGTCGTCCGGCGATCCGCAGCCGAGATCCCGGTCGTGACGCCTTGCGCCGCGTCCACCGTCACCGTGTACGCCGTCCGACGTGGATCCTGGCTCTGCGGCACCATCAACGGCAGCGCCAGCGCGTCGGCGCGCGGACCCGGCATGGGCGCGCACATGTACCCCGAGGAGTGACGGATGGTCCAGGCCACCCAGTCCACCGACACCCGGTCGGCCGAGAACACGACATCGGCCTCGTTCTCACGCTCGGGGCTGTCGGCGACGAGCACGGGCCGTCCCAGCCGGAGCTCGATCAGCGCCTCCTCCACTGTTCCGATGTGGACTCCAGCAGTCGATCCGTCGTTCATGGTTGCGCTCC
This sequence comes from Actinomycetales bacterium, assembly GCA_015655615.1. Lineage (GTDB taxonomy): Bacteria > Actinomycetota > Actinomycetes > Actinomycetales > Cellulomonadaceae > Rarobacter. The sequence goes on along the minus strand of JAATES010000016.1, from coordinate 9,632 downwards.
CAGCAATCGCTCGATGTACTTCGCCAGCACGTCTACTTCGATGTTCACGTCGTCCCCGACCGCTCGTCGCCCGAGCGTGGTCGCTGCCAGGGTCGTGGGGATCAGGGAAACCGAGAACCCGGTGTCGCTGACCGCGCTGACAGTCAGCGAGACCCCGTCGACGGCCACCGACCCCTTCGAGGCCACGAATCGCGCCAGATCCGGGGCCACGGAAAATGTCAGGTCGTCCCAGCGGGTGCCCGGCTGGCGACTGAGCAGCCGCGCCGTGCCGTCGACATGTCCTTGCACGATGTGCCCGCCCAGCCGCGCTGCAGGCCGGACCGCACGTTCCAGGTTGACATGCGTGCCTGGAGTCAGGGAGCCGAGCGCCGTATGACGGAGTGTCTCCGGCATGACGTCAGCCCGGAATACCCCGGCGGAGACCGCTGTGACTGTCAGGCACACGCCACTGACCGCGATGGAGTCGCCCAGCGCCACATCAGAGGTGACGAGCGGGCCGTTGACTCGGAGCACGGCGTCACCGTCGGGGCCATCGGGGAAGTCGATCCCCTCGACCAGTCCGATCTCTTCCACAATTCCGGTGAACATGTCTCAGCGCTCCTTGTCCGTGGGTTCGTCGGTCGTGAGAGATTCTTCGCGCCGCGCGACGAGCAAGGTGTCCTCACCAAGCCGTTCGACGGTGCGAGTCGACCACCGCGGCGCCTCGCTGAGAGTGTCGACGCCGCAATCGCCGATCGCAGACGGACCCGCTCCGAGGAGCATCGGGGCGAGGTAGGCCTGCAACTCGTCCACGACGCCGGCCCGGACGAAGGCGGCGGCCACGGTGCCGCCCCCCTCGACCAGGAGGTGGCGAACACCACGTGCCAGGAGCCCATTGAGAATGTCGTCGACGTCGTGGGTGCGCATCTGGACGAACTCACCTCCCGGCCCACGCACGGACGCATGATCCGGGATCTCCCGGTACCCCATGACCACACGGACGGGCTGCTGTGGCGCCAGGGTGCCATCAGGGAGCCGAGCGGTGAGGGAGGGGTCGTCGACGAGGGCCGTGGTCGTTCCCACCAGGATGGCACCCAGTCGGGCTCGCTGCCGATGGGCGTGGGATCGCGCCTGGGCGCCCGTGATCCACTGGCTGGTGCCATCTGTGGCAGCAATACGCCCGTCGAGCGAGGTCGCAGTCTTCACCGTGACATAAGGGCGCCCGAGCCGCAGCGAGGCGAGCCAATGGTGAACCAGCTCGGACGCCTCACGAGCTGAATCCGTCCACGGCCCCTCGACCTGGAGGCCTGCGGCTCGCAGCGTCTCGTCACTGGCGGCAGCCCGGGCGAGCGGATCTGCGACCGCGTAGACGACCCGCGTGATTCCCGCGGCGATCAGCGCCCGGGCACATGGCCCGGTTCGTCCCTCGGAGTTGCAAGGCTGCAGAGTGACCACGGCGGTGGCGCCGCGGGTCTCATGCCCCCATGCCACCGTGCGCGTCAACGCCTCCACTTCGGCGTGCGCCGTCCCCGCTCCCTGATGCCAGCCGTAACCGAGCACTGCCCTACGGCGGCGACGCAATGACCTGGCCGGGGCCACACCGGGAACAGCCTGACCGGCCCGCTGCGTCGCAGACTCCTCCGGGATGGGCGCGAGGATCAGGCATCCGACCTGGGGGTTGACTCCACCAGCTGGTCCGCGTCTCGCAAGCCGCACCGCCCAGGCCATCGCCTCGACCTCGTCCAGGCTTGAATGCGCCAGCTGTGACAGGTCATCGGCATCCAGTCAGTGCTCGTCGGTCATGCTGGCCTACGACCTTCCCCGTCATGCTGCTCATGCTGGAGCCTCTGGGGATGGAAGCGCATGGGCGCCACCACGGCAGCGGCACCGGGTGACGCCGCGCAAGAACTCTTCCCATCCGGACTTTGACCGTCGGTCCCGGAATTCCACCAGGTCAACCACACCGAAGTGCGGTTCGCGGACTATCACCGCCGGTTCGGATTCTCACCGACCCCAGAGCCTTTGCTGTGTGTACCAACCCAGTGTGCCACTGTCGTATTCCCACGTCACATCCACTGTCGGCACCTGAGCGGACGGTCCAGCGTTTCGCCGGGAATACCACGCCGCGCAGGGCAGGGCACTCAGAGGCGAACGCCGCTCAGTGAGCGCCGGCCATGCTCCGCAGCGCTGCGATCTCGCCGGGAATGTCCGCTGCGCCATAGACGGCGGAGCCAGCCACGAAGACGTTCGCCCCAGCCTCTGCCGCCCGGTCAATGGTGGAACGGGACACACCGCCGTCCACCTGAACCCACACGTCCAGGCCGCTCAGCCGGATCGCCTCTCTCGTCCGGCTGATCTTCGCAAGGGTCCCGTCGATGAAGGACTGTCCGCCGAAGCCCGGCTCCACGGTCATGATCAGCACCATGTCGACCTCGGACAGCAGGTCGATGAACGGCTCGATCGGGGTGGCCGGACGCAGCGCCAATCCAGCCCGGGAGCCCAGGCGCCGTAATTCCCGGGCCAGCCGAACCGGGGCCGTCGCAGCCTCGGCATGGAAGGTGACCGACGCGGCACCGGCCTCTGCGTAGGCGGGTGCCCAGCGGTCAGGGTCCTCGATCATCAGATGGGCATCAATGGGCACCGGGCAGATCTGCGCCAATCGCTCCACCACCGGCAGTCCTAGTGTCAGGTTGGGCACGAAGTGGTTGTCCATCACATCGACGTGCGCATAATCGGCCGTGGCGATCAGCTGGAGATCACGCTCCAGGTTGGCGAAATCGGCCGAGAGAATGCTGGGGCAGATCCGGGCGTCCATGCCTGTCAGCCTACCTGGGAGGCCCAGCAGCAGTGCCGGGGCCGGGCCCGGGCTCCGAGGCCAGGCCCGCGACCAGGTTCGCCGCCTGGTGTTCGGCAGCGAGGAAGGCGATGTCGAGGCCTTGCCGTGCTCCCACATCGATCACGGCCAGGGTGACCTCGTCCGACTGCGCACTGACGTGCATGGTGACGCGCTGGATGGCTCGCAACGGAATGACGGTGCGGACCAGGGAGAAGTCGGTGCCCCGCTGGCGGCTCACCGAGCTGGCGCGCTGGAGCAGGGTGACCCGGTCCGCTTCGCGATACACCAGCGCGTTGCTCAGCTGCGTCGGCAGGAACACGCTGGTGAGTCGGCGCCATAGACCGATGCTCCTGCCCCCGACCCGGACCCTCCGCTGCGCGGCGACCAGCTGAGCGTTCGGGTGCGCCGCCAGGTAGGCCTCGTGGAGTGAAGTGAACCAGTAGTCGACTCCGGCGGGGTTGGGCGTATGCGGCACGGTCACCGCGGTGCCGGCCACCGCGGCCTCGCCCTGAACGGCAGCCACCATGCGATCGGTGATGGTCGCGTTCAACCGGGCGATTTCTTTATCTGAAGCGGTGCTGTAGCGCAGCTCAAGCCAGTCGGTCCGCGTGAACAGGATGTACCGGCCATCCAGCAGACGGCTGTACACACGGGTGGCCCGGAAATCGGCGAAGGGGATCCTCTGCACCGCGGCACGCTCCCCTACCCGCTGGTGGACGACCACGCCGTCGGCACGCACATCGACCATGGCGTCGTACAGGTTCATGGCGGGATGGGCGACCCGCCGCTCGATGTCACGGGGAAACTTCATCGCGAGAACGCTGGCAGCCGGATCGTATGTCCCGTCGCGGAATAGCGGCGGCACATCCTCGTACCCCCTGATCTGCAGCACCCAAGGCCCGAAGCCGTCGAACTCCGCGGTTCTGGCGCCTTCGCCACTCGTCATGCTGGACCATTCCCTCCGGTCTTACGGATCACACTGAGATGCATGGCGTCGGTACCGTGCACATGCGGCCACAGTTGCAAAGAGGGGTGATCTCCCCAGGTGCCCTCGGTCCCGGCGACCCCCGGCGCATAGGGTCGTGCATCGATCACCTCCGCATCCTGGCGCCCCCGTAAGACATCATCAACGACCAGCAAGGTCTCCGCCAGATGCGGTGAACACGTGACGTACCCGACGATCCCTCCCGTTCTGGTCGCATCCAGAGCCGCCCCGAGGAGCTCGCGCTGCAAAGAGGTCAGATCCGTCAGATCTGCGGGCTTGCGCCGCCATCGTGCCTCCGGGCGACGACGAAGGGCGCCCAGACCCGTGCATGGTGCATCCACCAGGACCCGGTCGTAGCCTTCGGGCTCGATGCGGCCGATCTCGCGCCCGTCCCCGGTGCGCACTGCCTCCACGGATGCGGCAGGAACGGCGCGAAGGTTCTCGCGCACCAGCGCCGTGCGATGCTCTGAGATCTCATTCGCCACGATCCGGGCACCGCGTTGCGCCGCGATCGCCGCCAGCAGCGCAGACTTACCGCCAGGGCCAGCACACATATCCAGCCATCGTGTGTCCGCGCCCTCGACCGGGACCGTCGTCAGGACCCCGGTCACCACCTGGCTGCCCTCGTCCTGGACTCCTGCGAACCCTGCACGCACCGCAGGGACCGAACCGGGGTCGTGAGCAGGCATGATGACGGCGGAAGGACTCCAGTCCCCCACCACTCCGCCAGCCTGATCGCGCAGTTCCGTGGCGGTGATCAGCCCTGGCCGGGCCACCAGCGTCACCTTGGGTGCGACGTTGTCGGCCGCGAGCAGGCTTCGATCTCACTGGCTGCCCTGCCATGGGCGACCAGCGCCTCCCGGAGCGCCCGGACGATCCATTGCGGGTGGCTCTCGACTGCGGCCAATGCCGTGAGCCGGTCAGGGGTGTCGGCCGTGATCCGCTCCTGCCACTGCGGCCACTGCGCCGCGGCGACCTTCCGAAGCACGGCATTGGTCAGCTGAGAGGCTCCCGCGCCGATCCGGGTCCGCACCAGTCCTACTGTCTCTGACACTGCGGCATGGCTGGGAACACGCATCGCCAGAATCTGGTGTGCACCGAGCCGCAGCGCATCCAGCAGGGCGTCGTCCACCTGAACCAATGGCCGGTCGACGCAATAGGACAGCACGGCATCGTAGCGGGCCCTCAGGCGGAGCGTGCCGTAGGTGAGCTCCGTCGCGAAAGCCGCATCGCGGCCTGTCAGACCTTGCTGACGCAGCCTCGGCGGCAAAACCAGATTGGCATAGGAGTCGGAGTCGGCGACACTGCGCAGCACGTCGTAGGCGAGCATCCTGGACGGGTCGGTCGCGCGGCGCCGCTGTGAGGGGGCGAGCTGCGAATGCTCACCGTCGCCGCGCGAGCGTGCTGCGCCCCGTTCTCGACCTCGATCATTACGCCGGTCTGGGGCGTTCGTCGCCCTCGATCGTGCCGGTCCGCGGTCTTCGGTCATCGTCGGCCTTCATCATCGGTGCCGCCCAGGACGCTGCCTGGGCTCAGTCGTGCGCCGCGAGCCCAGTCTGCCGCAGGCATGGGTTTCTTCCCCCGGGGAGTCACCGTGGTCAGCAGGACCGGCCAGCTGCCGGTCCCCACGAGAACTTCGCGCTTTCCTACCAAAATCTCGCCGGGCCGCAGGCTCTCCGAATCCATGTTCTCGCTGACTTGCCTCGCAGAGCCCGGACAGGCCAGCAGCGGCCCCAATCCCAACCGATCACCGGTCGGCGTGGTGGTCCAGGCTCCGGGGTTAGGGGTGAATCCGCGCACAAGCCGATCGAGGTGCAACGCCGGCTTGCGCCAGTCGACGCGCCCCTCCGCCACCGTCAGCTTGGCGGCGTGGCTCACTCCGTCACTCCCCTGCGGGACTGGCGACGCCGTGCCGTCGCCGATGGCGTCCATCGTGGCGACCAGCAGTCCGGCGCCTGCGGCGGCCAGGGTGTCCAGCACGTCGCCCGCGGTGTCCCGCGGCCCGATGGCCTGCGTCACCATGCCCAAGACCGGTCCCGTGTCCAGCCCTTCCTCGATCACGAAGGTGCTGGCGCCGACGAGCTCATCGCCTGCGATGATCGCCCGCTGAACGGGTGCCGCACCTCGCCAGGCCGGCAGCAATGAGAAATGGAGATTGATCCACCCGTAGGGCACCGAAGCCAGGACCTCGGGGCGCAGGATCTCGCCATAGGCGACCACGGCGACGCACTCAACCTGTAGCGAGTGCACTTGCCGCAAGAAGGCTGCGCCACGAGGACGATCCGTCAGCACGGGCAGCCCCGCCTGCTCGGCGTGGACTCGAACAGCGCTGGGAACCAGGCTGCGACCGCGGCCCTGCGGCGCATCTGGACGGGTGAGCACGCCTACCACGTCATGGCGGGAGGCCAGCAGTGCAGCGAGGGATGGCACGGCAGCGGCGGGTGTGCCCGCGAAGAGAATGCGCATGATTTTTGACTTTAGCAGTGCGGGGCCGTCGCCAGATCTCACAGGTCCCGGGGATCCATCTCGACTCTGACCAGTGACTGCCGTCGTTCGGCTGACGCTCTGGCCCGGCCGGCGGCCATGGCGCGGGCTAGCATCTCGCCGCTGCGCTGCGGCACTCTGACGATGGCCCGCACGTCAGGACTGAGCCGGCGTTCGACGAGGCTGGGCATCAGCGGAGTCGGTCCCAGGACTTCCGCATCAGGAGGCATCGCCACCATACGCAGGAAGTCCGCCACAGCCAGGGGATCGCCGACGACCGTGGCCATCCGGACCGCCGGAGGCAGACCGAGCTCCTGCCTTTCCCCGTATTCCCGGGCAGCGAACCCTGCCGGATCCCAGCGCACCAGAGCCTGCGTGGGACCCGGCGCCGCATCTCCCACCAGCATGACCACTCCGTCCCGGCTCGCGGGGCGCACCAGGCTGGCGGCGATCAGCCACCGGCGCAGGGCCGCCGTCTCCGTCCAGAGTCCGTCGTGAGCAGTCGATACTCCGGCATCCAGCAGCGCAGCCGCAGCGTAGCCGCCTTGCGCGCGCGGTTCCGCGCCGGGGGTGGCGACCACCAGCTGAGGCTCCGAGCCGACCTCGGGCAGCACCCCTGCGACCGCTCCCATGCCGGACAGTCGCACGGGGGTCTGGGGAAAAGCCCGTCCCAGCTCCTCGGCGGTCCTGGCACTTCCGACCCGGACCGAACGGAAGGCGGTGTTCCCGCATGCCGGGCACCGCCACCCTCCGGCCAGCGCACCGCACCATTCACACTGGGCGATGGCGCCTGCCGAGTTCACGCGGAGCGGACCGTGGCAGTGACGACAGTGCGCCCTCTCCCCGCACCGCCCGCACGCGAGCATGGGGAAGTAGCCGGAGCGCGGCACTTGGATCAGCACCGGTCCCCGGGTCAGCCCCTCGCGTACAGCGCTCCAGGCCCGACTGGGCAGGCGTGCCGCCCCCGCTGGACCGTCCGACGCGACCTCGACCGACGTCAGCGCAAAGACCCGCGGTGTCATCTCACGGATCGTGGCCCGGTCAGCGACGATCTCACGGGCCCAGCCATGGGCGAGCAGGGCCTCGGCCTGCAATGACCGCGCGGGTGAGGCCAGCAGCAAGGCGGCCCGGTCCAGGCGGGCACGCACGGTGAGCACCTCGCGGGTGTGCACCCGGGGTGAACGCTCGTCGGCATGCGAGGGATCGTCGTCATCCCAGCAGACCAGCAGGCCCAGGTTCGCCACCGGCGCGAAGGCGGCTCCCCTGGTCCCCACGACGACGCTGGCCCGTCCGGTCAGCGCGGCGACGAAGGCCCGGTATCTGGCCTCTGGACCCTGATCGGCCTGAAGTCGGACCACCGCTCCCCCCTCGCGAACTGTCCACTCAGGGAGTCCGCTCTCGCGCAGCGTCGTGACCAGGAGGTCGACATCGCGTCCGTCGGGGACGACCACCACCGCACTGCGGCCGGACCTCACTGTCGCCTGCACGGCGGCGCAGATCCCGCGCGCCCAGTGAGGTTGCGATGAGACCGCATCCGGCAGTGCGGTCCATACTGCGCGAGGAGCTTCCCCGGCTGCCAGCCGGGTCAACAACGCTTCGCCGCCTCGATAGTGGCGCCACACGGAGTCTGGCCGTGGCGGAAGCGACGACCGTGGATCGACCGGTGCCCGAGCTGCCAGGACCGCGGCCTCGGCACGTGCATGACGGTGCGGAATCGCGGCCCGCAAGACGTCTGCCATCGTGCCCGCGTAGTAGTCGGCCACACCTCGGCACAGTGCGATGGTCGAGGGGGGTGCGACGGCCAACGGCGAGACCACCCGCCGTAACGGCTGCAATTCACCGTCGTGGTCGCTGTCGGCAAGGCGATCGACCACGTAACCATCGACATCCCGCCCGGCGAATCGCACCCGTACCCGCACGCCAGCCTGGGCGGCTTCGCTGAGCTCGGCAGGGACGAGGTAGTCGAACGAGTGGTCCAGATGGGGGGGTGCCACATCCAGCAGCACTCGTGCGACGGGCAGCGACTCCGCCACCTGGACACCCCGGACCGTCCGACGCCGAGCTCGTGGCACGGCCAGACCGGGCAGCGCCTGCTGCTCCCCGTGATCACCTGCACCGGACACCGTCATGGGCCCATCACATCATGACAGCCGGACACGCCGGGTCCAGCGGTCCGCCATCGCACAGCCCGCTTTCGCCTCAGGCGAGCTAGACCGCCGCCTGGAGCTCCGCGACCCGGTTGGTGCGCTCCCAGGTGAATGCCGGCAGTTCCCTGCCAAAGTGCCCGTAGGCCGCTGTGGCACCGTAGATCGGTCGGAGCAGATCGAGTTCCGCGACGATGGCTCCCGGTCTCAAGTCGAAGACCTCTCGGATCGCCGCGGTGATGCGTTCGGTCGGCACGGACTCGGTGCCGAACGTCTCCACATACAGTCCCACCGGATGCGCGCGCCCGATGGCGTAGGCCACCTGGACCTCGCACCGACGCGCCAGCCCCGCTGCGACGACATTCTTGGCGACCCAGCGCATTGCATAGGCCCCGGAACGGTCGACCTTCGACGGGTCCTTGCCGCTGAATGCTCCGCCACCATGGCGAGCCGCGCCGCCATAGGTGTCGACGATGATCTTCCTGCCGGTCAGCCCGGCATCGCCTTGCGGTCCGCCGATCTCGAATCGACCCGTGGGGTTGACCAGCAGCCGATAGTCGGAGACATCGACGGCGATCTGCTCGACGATGGGCGTGACCACCTCGTCTCGGATGATCTCGTGCAGGTCCGACTGGAGCCACGCCGGTCCATGTTGCGTCGACACCACCACGGTGTCGAGACGGATCGGGCGGTCCCCGTCGTACTCGAAGGTCACCTGGGTCTTTCCGTCGGGGCGCAGGTCGAGGACCAGTCCCTCCTTGCGAATCTGCGCGAGGCGTTCGGCGAGCCGGTGCGCGGTCCAGATGGGCAATGGCATCAGGGTGGGCGTCTCGTCACTCGCATAGCCGAACATCAATCCCTGATCGCCGGCGCCCTGGATGTCGTAGGGGTCGCCCGTGTTGGTGTCATCACGCAGCTCGAGCGACTTGTCCACCCCTTGCGCAATGTCCGGCGACTGCTGCCCGATCGACACCGAGACCCCGCAACTGGCGCCATCGAATCCGACCTGGGAGGACGTGTATCCGATCTCCTGCACGACGTGGCGCACGATCTGCGGGATCTCCACATAGGCCTCCGTGCTGACTTCTCCGGCCACGTGCACCAGCCCGGTCGTGACCATGGTCTCCACCGCGACCCGGGCGTTCGAGTCCTGGTCGAGGATCGCATCGAGGATCGCGTCTGAGATCTGATCGCAGACCTTGTC
>JAATES010000053.1 GCA_015655615.1 Actinomycetales bacterium | reverse complement strand
TGGCCGCCCTGACCGGCCTGCAGACCCTGAGCCTGGGCGACACCCCGGTGGTGGACCTGCGGCCGCTGGCCGCCCTGACCGGCCTGACCGTGCGCCCCTCCTGACCGTGCACCCCAAGGGGTTCCAGGACCGGCTGGTGGCCTTGCGCCGGGCCGGAGGTTCGTGACCGCAACGTTCTGCTGCGCTGGGGGGCTCACCCTGGCCCCTGGCCACCGTGGTTGGCTGTGTCAGCTTGATCTGGCCTCGTCGGGGCGGTTTGTTCGGGGGTGCTGGGGTCAGGTGGTGAGTGCTGCTTGGGTGCGCTTTGCGGTAGGAGCCGGTGCCGGTGTGGATGATGGTGCCGTTGAAGGTGAGGCGGTCGACGATCGCTGCGCACAGGCGGGGGTCGGTGAAGGTCGTGGTCCAGCCGGAGAAGGCCTGGTTCGAGGCGATCGCGACGGAGGCTTTCTCTTCGCGTTCGGTCAGGACCTGGAAGAGCAGCTCGGCGCCGCGCCGGTCGAGTTCCATGTAGCCGAGCTCGTCGATCAGGAGCAGGTCGACGCGCCCGTAGCGGGCGATGGTCCGGGCGAGTTGTTTGTCGTCGGCGGCCTCGATGAGCTCGTTGACGAGCTTGGTCGCGAGGGTGAACTTGACGCGGTAGCCCTGCTCGGCGGCGGCGGTGCCGAGCGCGATGAGCAGGTGGGACTTGCCGGTCCCGGAGTCCCCGATCAGGCAGAGGGGTTCTCCGCGGCGGATCCACTCGCCCTGGGCCAGGGTGTGGATGACGGCGGGGTTGATCTCGGGGTTGGCCTCGAAGTCGAAGTCCGCGAGCCATTTCGGGCGGGGGAACCCTGCGCCCTTGACCCTGCGCAGGCTCGCGCGTCGGTCGCGGTCGTCGACCTCGGCGAGCAGGACCTCGGCCAGGAACCCGGTGTAGGAGAGCTGGTCGCGTTCGGCGGTGCGGACGGCTTCGTCGATGACGGCGCGCATCGTGGGCAGGCGCAGTCTCCTGCAGGCTGCGTCGACCGCGGCTTGGGCGGCTTCGGCGGTCATCTGCCCTTGCCGGCGTAGGGAGGTCGTCACGTGTGTGGTCGGGTTCATGCGGTGGTGCTTCCTTCGTTGGTGGTGCCCGGGCCCGCGGGTGCGGGGCGGGAGCGTCTGGGGAGCAGGTCGTCGTAGTCGGCGACCGACGGCAGCGGGCGGGTGTCCGCTGGCAGGCCCACGATCACCGCGGCGGGGTCGGCCAGGCGGCGTTGGGTCAGACTGACCACCCGCTGCTCGACGGTGGTGGGTGGGTCAGCGGCGGGACGGACCGGGCTGGACCCGCCTGCGTGCAGGCGTGCCTCGAGTGCGACGACGTCGGCGCTGACCGCACCCACGGACAAGGCCGCGCGGATCCCGGCGATCACATCGACCGGGCGCATGGCGCGGTGCAGGAGCAGGACCTCGACCAGGTCGCGCGTGCCGGGACCGTCGCCGTTGACCTTGCGGGCGGCAGCCCAGAACGCCTCGTGCTCGCTGGTGAACACCCCGGCCCTGCGCGACGCGGCCAGCGCGCTGGAACCCGGCAGCGCACCGGGCTTGTGGCGCAGGACCTCCAGGTAGTGGTCCAGCTGGATCGACTGCCCGTCGCGGGCCACGACGCGCTCGTGACGGGCGACCGGGGTCCGTCCGTCGAAGACCACCAGGTGTGAGGCCCGCAGGCTGACCCTGACCTTGCGCCCGATCAGGTGCGCCGGGACCGAGTACTTGATCATCCGGACGGTGATCATCGCCGAGCGGTCGACCCGCGGGGTCAGCACCAGGCCCGGGTCGTACTCCTCGCCCGGAAGCGGTGCCAGCAGGCCACGCTCGTGCGCCCAGTCATGCCCGACCGTCGCGTGGCGGGTAGCGATCCGCCGCTGGCCGTCGCGGCGCTCGTAGCCGGCGATCAGGTTGTTGAGCTCGGCCAGCGAGGCGACTTTCGGCACCGGGGTCAACCATGTCCGTCGAAAACGCCCGACCTCGCCCTCGATCCCACCCTTCTCGTGCGCGCCTTCCACCCCCGGACGGCAGTAGAACGCGTCGAACCCGTAGTGCGAGCGGAACAGCACCCACCGGTCGTTCTCCTCACGCCGGCGGCCCTTGCCGAACAGCACCGTCTTGACCGCCGCGGTCAGGTTGTCATACCGGATGTGCCAGGTAGGGACCCCGCCCAGCACGCCGAACGCGGCCACGTGCCCTTCCAGGAACGCCTCCTGGGACTGGGTCGGGTAGACCCGGTGGACCGCGAACCCCGAGTACGACATCCGCAACGCGAACATGTGGCACTTGGTGCGCACCCCGCCCAGGTCCACCCAGACCTCACCGAAGTCGACCTCGGCCATCGCGGCGGCCACCCGCTCCTGGGGCACCATCACCTCCGCGAGCCCGACCCCGGCCGCCCGGGCCAGTTCCGGGCGACGCACGCGCACGTAGTCACGCACCGCCCCGTAAGAGATGTCCGCACCGTGCTCGTCGACCAGACGCGCCCAGACGCGCTTGGCCGTGTGCCGCTGCTTGGGCGGAGCCGTCAGATCCTCACGCAGCATCACGTCGATCAACCCGCGCACCGTACCCACCTTCGGGGCCACACGTACCGGGACCTTCCTCGGCGGCGGGCTCGCGTTCGCCAACGCCTCGCGCACCGTGGCCCGCCCCACTCGATACCGGCGAGCCAGCTCCCGGATCGAGCACCCCCCCACCCGGGCGTCCCGACGGATCGCAGCGAACAGCTCCACGCGTGAGAACTCCATCCACCCAGCCTCAACACCCCCGGCCACCACCACCGGCCCCACCACGCAGACGGGTCCAGATCAGGCCGTCACCACGACGACCGCACCAAGAGGTGGGCACGAATCAAGCCGTCCCACCGGGTCCCAACGAAAGTGACACAGCCAGATGGGTTCAGATGAGCTTGCTGACCGCGGGTGCCGGGCTGTCGATCCTTGTCGAAGCGATGATGAACTCCGTCGGGAAGGGTCGGGTTCAGGTTTTCCTGTTCGCGGCGCTGAGCGCGACCTGTGCCGTGTTGGCGGTCAGCGGCAGCCGAATACTCTCAGGTGCGGCGGGATTTCTCGGCGTGTTGGCGCTCTGCTGGTTGTACGCCCTGCTGGTTCAGAGGACGGGTGACGGTGACCAAGGATCCAACTACAGCGTGTCTCCTATACCCGTGACCAGGTGATGCAGGCGGCCAGGAGGACGGCGGCGCGGTAGGTGATGGCGAGCTTGTCGTACCTGGTGGCCAGCGCGCGCCATTGCTTGGTCAGGGCGAAGGTGCGTTCGATGACGTTGCGGCGCTTGTAGGTCTCGGTGTCGAGGGCGGGCGGGCGTCCTCCGGCCGATCCCTTGCGTTTGCGGGCGGCGATCTCATCCTTCTTCTGCGGGATGACGGCCTTGATGCCTCGGGCGGCGAGCATCCGCCGGTTGACTCCGGAGGTGTAGGCCCGGTCGGCCAGGACGGCGTCCGGGGTGGTGCGGGGCCGCCCGGGTCCGGTGCGTGGGACGCGGATGTCGGCCAGGACCTCGGCGAGCATCGCCCCGTCGTTGCGCTGCCCGCCGGTGACGACCACCGACAGCGGTCGCCCGTGGCCGTCGACTGCGGCGTGGATCTTCGTCGACAGCCCACCCCGGGACCGCCCGATCCCGTGACCTGCGGGTTCACGCTCGCCCCCGAGGGGGCTGTGGACGAACCCGTCAGGGGATCTCGTGTGATTCGCCCGTGCCCCCTGTGTCCTGCTCCGGGCGGGTGGTGTTCGTGGCGTGCTGGTGCGCCCGGGTGATCGTCGCGTCGACCGAGACCGTCCAGTCGACCTCACCGCGAGCGTCTGCCTCGGCGATCAGCTGGGCCAGGACCCGGTCCCAGGTGCCGTCCTGGGCGTAACGGCGGTGTCTCTTCCAGATCGTCTGCCATGCACCGAACCGCTCACGCGGCAGATCCCGCCAGGGGATCCCGGTCCGGTACCGGTAGGCGATCGCCTCGACCACCCGCCGGTTGTCCCGGAACGGACGGCCCTGACGCCCCTCGTTCGAGGGCAGCAACGGCTCAACCCGCGCCCACTGCTCATCGCTGAACACCTGATCCCGAGAAGACGACGCCATCGGACCAGCCTGCCCGACCACCACCACGACCTATAGGAGACACGCCCTAGTGAAACCACCCGTAGTAGGTTGCAATGAGGCTAAATATGAGAACCGGGACCATTAGTGTTGACATGACCAGTGCGGTCTTGTCCGCCCGACTGTCCAACTTGTGCCACTCGCGCGACCACAGTCTGATCGGGTTGGCTGTCGGTCGCGTATTCTCGGGGTCGGGGCGGGGTTCTTCCGTTGGTGGATGGTTTCGGCTGGCGGCAGCTCGATTTTCGTGCGGTTGGCCACTGAACAGCACGTGACGTCTCCTGTCATTCGAGGATGCGAGAACGAGGTGGCTCTGGGTAGTCAGGTAGTGAGCCCGAATTGCATGCCCCACCCGGCGATCCCCGCTAGTGACGCCAGGGCGATGGCCGCGATGAGCGCGGCGCCCATGCGCTTGGTGAACTTCGAGCGCAGGTCGAACCCGAACGCGCGCGAGGCGGCCCATGCGAGTGCAGCGCACGCGATGACGCCGACGGCGAGGATGAGCCCGACGCCGAGCAGTGCCCCGGACAGGGAGTTGAGGCCGGTGATGTGGGCCAGCCAGGAGTTGTCGACCTGCAGGTCGATGTCGGGCAGTGTCGGGTCTTCGCCCTTGAGGAGGTGCTTCATCGCACGGCCACCTGGGTGACGGCCCATCCGTCGGGCGTGGTCTGCATCGTGACGTAGACGACCTGGTCGGTGACGGTCCCGGACCATCCGTCGGTGCCGGTCATCCACCACCGCACCGACCACAGCCCGTAGGCCTGGTCGCCGGTGTCCTCGGGTCGCCCTTCGTCCTCGACCACTTCGATCCGCACGCGTGCGGATGCCTCGTGCTCGGCGGCCTGCCACCACCACCCGGTACCTGCGGCGCGCTCGGGTGCGGTCAGCTCGGCTGCGAACTCCTCGGTGGCGAGCGCCCCGGCGCGTGCGGCTGCGTCCAGGGTGCTGTCGTCGTGGGTCGTGTCGTAGGATAACAGCGCTTCGGTGAACGCGGTGGACACCGCTGCGGGGTCGCTGCGGTCGATCGTGGTCAGGTCGGCTCCTGCCGCCCACGGCGATGTGGGGGTGGCCGACACCGGCGGTGAGGTGCTCTGGGCGCTGGTCGGCTGGCCGGTGCCGCACCCGGTGACCAGGGTCGCGGTCAGGCCTGCGGTCAGGACGGCGGTCAGCGCGGTGGTCGGTGGGCGTCGGGCGTGGGTCATGCGAACCTCCTGATGGACCAGGTCATGGCCCCGTAGTACGAGTTGTTCTGCAGGTCGACGACCTGGACGTCCTTGCCGGTGGTGGGGGCGTGGACCATCTGCCCGTCTCCGATGTAGATCCCGATGTGCTGGTAGCGGGCCCCGCCGGTCTTGGAGAACGCGACGATGTCCCCGGGCTGCATCTGGGAGAAGTCGCGGGTCACGCTGGCCCCTTGGGTGTCGCGGGCCTGGGAGTCGGCCAGGTGTGCGACGGACACCCCTGCGCCGTGGGCGAGCGCGTACTGCACGAGCCCGGAGCAGTCGAACCCGGGGCCGCGTCCGTCCGATCCGATGCCGGAGGGTCCACCGGTCCCACCGCCGCCCCACACGTAGGGGTAGCCCACCCACTGCATCGCCGCCTCGACGATCGCGGACCCGGACTCCCCGGTGGTGGTGCTCGTGGTGTCGTCCGTGAGCTCCAGCCACATGTACAGCACCGCGGCGGACAGCACCTTCTTGACGTACTCGGTGGCGGCCTGGGGGCGCTCTCCCGCGCCGATGCGGCCCCACCCGACGTTGTAGGCCATCAGGGCGAGGGTCAGGGCGTCGCCGTCGCCGGTGGTGCCCGCCAGCTTGGCGGCGCGGGCGACCAGGTCGCACAGGTAGGCGGCCTGGGTCATGATCGCGTCGGCC
>JAATES010000351.1 GCA_015655615.1 Actinomycetales bacterium | reverse complement strand
GACGTGCTCACCCGCACCGAGAACGTCCAGCCCGCCATCGTCGCCGCCGCCCTCGCGCACTGGATCGCCGCCCAGGACGGCGGGTCCGTCATCCCCGACGGCGGTGACGTCTTCGCGGGCCACAGCCTCGGATCCCTGGCCGCGGCCGCGGCCGCTGGATACCTCGATCCGGTCACGGCGGTGCGCCTCGCAGCGCGGCGAGGGCAGATCATGGCAGCGGCACCGCCGGGTGGAACGATGCTGGAGGTCTTCACCGAGCAGGAGATGGACCCCGAACGCCAACGGCAGCGAGGTTTGGAGCTCGCGGAGCGGTACGGGGTCGACCTGGCAGCGGTCAACGGACCGACGGAGATCGCGCTGGCCGGAAGCCTGGCCGGAATCAAGCGGGCGGCCGATGACCTCGCAGATCGTGCTGTCGCCGTTCCGGTGAGCAATGCCTTCCATTCGCGGTTCATGAGTCCGGTGGCCGGGGACTGGGCGCAGGCCCTCGACTCCGCAGGCCTGGCCGCGCAGGGAGGCCGCTACCTCGGATGCACCACGGCGACCCCGACCACCCGGGGTGCGGACGTGATGCGGGACTTGAAGCAGTGCTTGGAGCGTCCGGTGCTCTGGCACAGCGTCATGACCGCCACCCGTGCTGTGCCCCGTGTGGTGATCGTGGGCCCGAGCCGCGTGCTGCTGCGGCTCGCCCGCCCCTACCTGGACGGCCGTGCGATGCGGGTGCTCGACGACGATCGCGATGGCTCCGCGGTCGCACCCTCCTGACGAGCGGGTCCGCGGGGACACACGGGACCGATGGACCGAACGGGACGCAGCCGGGTGAGGGACACTGGACGTATGACGAGCGCCGCTGTGCCCGCCGGGGCCGAGGACCCTGACCTGGCCCTGACCGAGAGCATGGGCGAGCCCCCCGAGCACACGCTGGAGCCGGTCCGGCTGATCCGGCGGTCGGGCGTCGTGCTGCGGGTGGGCCGCGTACTGCTGTCCGCCGGGTGCGGCAGCTACCGGGTGCGAGCCGCGATGAGCCAGGTCGGAACGGCGCTGGGGCTCGACTCGGTCGAGGCGCAGGTCTCGGTGACGGAGATCGTCGCCACGTCGCACCAGGGCCCGATCTTCCGCACCGAAGTGACCCAGGCCAGGACCATCGGGGTGAACTCAGAGCGCATTGCCCTGCTGGAGCAGTTCACGCGAGAGCTCACACCGGGTACCGAGGTGGAGTACATCGACAGCTTTCTCGATGAGATCGAGCGCCGGCCGCTGCGGCACGGCGAGCTGACGGCGGGGCTGTTCTCGGGTCTGGCCTGTGCGGCATTCGCGTTCTTGAACAACGGCGGGCCCATTGAGTGCGCGATCGTGTTCGTGGCCGCGATGCTGGGCCAGCTGGTGCGGCGCGGGCTGATCCACCGGGGCTACAACCAATTCGCGGTGACCCTGCTGGCGGGGACCGTCGCCGCGACGGCGTACCTGGCGGTGGCTGGGGGGCTCTACGAACTCAGCCTGATCAACTCGGTCCACGAGAGCGGCTACGTCTCGGCTGTGCTGTTCCTGGTGCCCGGATTCCCGCTGATCACAGGGGCGATGGACCTCTCCCGGATGGACTTCACCGCCGGGATCTCCCGGCTCGCCTACGCCATGATGCTGCTGATCTGCGCGGCCGTGAGCGTTTGGATCGTCTCGGCGCTCTTCGGCCTGACACCCATGCCCGCGCAGCCCCCTGCGCTCGATCCCGCCACGAAGCTGCTGCTGAGGCTCCTCGCGTCGCTGCTCGGGGTGTTCGGATTCGCAGTGCTGTTCAACAGTCCATGGCGGATGGCCGGCATCGCCGCGCTCATCGGTGCCATCGCGAATGTGGCGCGCTTGGAGCTGCTCGACGCCGGCATGATCGCGCAGGGTGCGGCCGGAGTCGGGGGACTGATCGTGGGGGTGCTCGCCAACATCGTCGCCCCGCGGATGCGGCTGCCACGACTGACGCTCTGCGTGCCGGCCGTGGTGATCATGGTTCCCGGGGCGAGCGTCTACCGCGCCATCTACTACCTCAACGCCGGCGATACGATCCAGGCGCTGTCCTATGGGGTCCAGGCCGCCTTCGTGGTGCTCGCCCTGGCGATCGGGCTGATGATGGCACGCATCGTCACGGACTCGGGGTGGCGCCGGGGTGCAGACGGCGTCGCCTGATCCGCAGGTTGGCTCAATGCCCGCGAAACCTATAGGCTGGGGCGGCCCCTGTGGGGCAAGGAGACGTCGCATAGTCCGGTCTAGTGCGCCACCCTGCTAAGGTGGTGACCCCGTAAGGGGTCCGAGGGTTCAAATCCCTCCGTCTCCGCATCGTCGCGGCAGCGCTTACCGCTCCAGTTCTCCCCATGCCATCAACGGCTCCAGCGCCTTGAGCAGGCTCGCCCCGCGTGCCGTGAGGGAGTAACGCACTTGCACGGGCGTTGACGCGATGATGTCGCGCTCCACCAGGCCTGCGGTCTGGAGTTCCTTGAGGCGCACAGCCAGCATGCGGTCGGATAAGCCGATGATGGAATCCCTGATGTCCGTGAAACGCTCGGAGCCGCGTGCGAGGGCCAGGAGGACCGCTGAGTTCCACCGGCGCCCGACGAGTTCCACGGCGCCGCGGAAGCGGTGGCACTCGTCGTCGTCGATGCTCGCGAACTTGGTGGTTCGCCCCGTTCGCATCTCCAGCTGAGGGCCTTCGGCCGTCGGCGAGCCTGCGGCCGAAGGCGGTTGTGTGGGGGACGGGGCAAGAGCAGTCGGGGCGGTCACTTACCTATCATAAGTCACTAACCAGCGGATTGCGGTGACGGGCGGCAGGCTGAAGAATCAGGTCATGCCCGACTATGGTCACCCCCTCGAATTCGGTTCGTTCATCACCCCCTCCAACACCCCCACCGAGCAGGCGGTCGCCCTGGCGCAACTCAGCGAGCGCCTGGGATACGAGCTGGTGACATTTCAGGACCACCCGTATCAGCCGCAGTTCTACGACACCTGGACGCTGTTGTCCTGGGTGGCGGCGAAGACCGATCGGATCCGGGTCTCCGGCAACGTCCTCAACCTCCCGCTGCGGCCACCCGCGGTGCTCGCTCGTGCGGTGGCCAGCCTCGACCTGCTCTCAGGTGGCCGCGTGGAACTGGGGCTCGGCGCCGGAGGCTTCTGGGATGCGATCGAGGCGATGGGCGGCCGGCGTCTGACAGCAGGCCAGAGCGTGACGGCGCTGTCCGAGGCCATCGAGGTGATCCGCGGCATCTGGGCCGCGGACAGCCGGGGTGGGCTCCGGTTCGACGGGGAGTTCTACCAGACCGCTGGTGCCAAGCGAGGTCCGCGACCGGCGCATCAGGTGCCGATCAACGTCGGTGCCTACAAGCCGCGCATGTTGCGGCTGGTCGCACGCCAGGCGGATGGCTGGCTGCCCTCGCTGCCGTACCTGCAACCGGGTGACCTGGCACGGGGCAACGCACTGATCGACGAGACCGCCGTGGGCGCCGGCCGCGATCCGCGTGAGATCCGCCGCATGCTCAACATCGGCGGAAGCCTGCAACGCCAACCGGGCGGGTTGTTGCAAGGCCCGCCGGAGCAGTGGATCGCCGAGCTGACCGAACTGGCGCTGACGGGCGGCATCGGGACCTTCCTGGTGATGGGAGACGACCCGGCAACGCTCGAGGCGATAGCCGATCAGATCGCCCCTGCAGTGCGAGAGGCCGTGGCGAGCGAACGTCGCACGGCAGGAACGGACGACTCCCCGGTCCGGCCGGCCATCGCGCTGCGCCAGCGCCGGGAGGGGATCGACTACGACGCGATTCCTCCGAACCTGCGGGTCGCCGCCATCGAGCCGGGCGACTTCGACTTCCCGCTGGTGCGCTCCACCTACATGCGTGGTGGCAACCCGGGTCTGGTGCTGCGGGTGCACAGCGCGGACGAGGTGGCCGAGGCGCTGGCCTATGCACGCACGCAGGCCGTGCCGTTGTCGATCCGGTCCGGGGGCCATGGCATCTCCGGGCGGTCGACCAACGACGGTGGCATCGTCATCGATCTGGGGGCGATGAACCAGATCCGGGTACTCGACGAGCAGGCGCGCCGGGTCCGCCTGGAGCCGGGCGCCCGGTGGATGGATGTCGCCGCCGCGCTGGAAACCCACGGCTGGGCCCTGACCTCGGGCGACTACGGCGGGGTGGGGGTCGGCGGCCTGGCGACGGCGGGAGGGCTGGGATTCCTGGCCCGTGAGCATGGCCTGACCATCGATCACCTGGTGGCAGCCGAAGTGGTCCTCGCCGACGGCACGTTCGTCAGGGCCGACGCGGACCAGAACCAGGACCTCTTCTGGGCCGTGCGGGGCGCTGGTGCGAACGTTGGCGTGGTCACCGCGATGGAGTTCGTGGTGGATGAGGTCCACGAGGTCGGCTGGGCGCAACTCGCCTTCGGTGTGGACGATGCCGCCGAGTTCATGACGAAGTGGGGCGCCTGGATCGAGTCCGCACCTCGCGATGTGACGAGCTTCCTGGTGATGGGCGGCCGCCGGCCGGGAGAGCCGCTGGTCGCCCAGACCATGACGATGGTCGACGCCTCCGATCCTGAGGTGATCCTGGAGCGGTTGCAGCCGATGGCGCAGTTTGCGCCGCTGGTCGGTCAGTCGATTCAGGTCACCACCTATGCCCAGGTG
This sequence comes from Actinomycetales bacterium, assembly GCA_015655615.1. Lineage (GTDB taxonomy): Bacteria > Actinomycetota > Actinomycetes > Actinomycetales > Cellulomonadaceae > Rarobacter. Next base: position 938 of record JAATES010000351.1, on the reverse strand, counting down.
ATGGCCAATGCGAGCGGCACGCCCCACGATGGGCAGGGAGAGCCCAATGCACGCTCGGTGCTGCTCGAACGGATGACGCCGGAGTTCGCTCAGGCTGCGGCCTCGCTCATCGAGTCCGGAGCCACCTACTTCTTCCAGATCCGCGCCGCCGGTGGTGCGGTCGGCGATGTGCCGGCGGACGCGACCGCCTACGCGCACCGCGAGGCGCAGCACTCGGTGGTCGCCTTCGGGGCGAGCCGTTCCCGGATCGACGCCGCGTGGGAGGCCATCCGGCCGCTCGGGGTGGGTATCTATCTCAGCTTCGAGACCGACCTCAGCGCGGCGTTGGTGCAAGAGGCGTTCCCGCCGGCGACTCTGGAGCGACTGCGCGGGATCAAGCGGCGGTACGACCCGCAGCACGTGCTCCGGGACAACTTCGACGTGCTCTACGGCGAGGACTGACCGGTCCGGGTGCAGGGCTCGTGAGAGCCCGGGACGGCTCGGTTGTCCCCGCCTTCCCCCGGCCGGGGCTGTCTGCCTCTGTTCCGTGATGTGGTCTCGTGTCCCGTGACGCGAGCGAGGCCGCGGAATGCGCGATCGACCTCGACCTGGGAGCTGGTGACGATGAGCATGGCGACGAAGGCCGCGGTCAGCCGAGCGGCTGCGCCGCCCAGAGTCACCAGAGGTATCGGCAGCAGGCCCGCGGCGAGCATCGTGCGTCTCGGAGCCGGGCCGTTCCGCAAAGTGACGGTCCGGGAACAATGCCGTGCCACCGGCCATGTCGTGGGTCACGAGCACCAGTGCGGCGCCTGCGTGGCTGACGATCCGGTTCCGTATACCTTGGTCAATGCGGTGGCGGTCAGACCCGATGCGGGGGCGGTCACCGGTGCGGGGAGGTGGCAGACGGGCAGTGCGGGCGATTTCCCCTGATCGATTTCGCACTGTAAAGTTCTCAATGG
>JAATES010000401.1 GCA_015655615.1 Actinomycetales bacterium | reverse complement strand
GATATCCGTAGAGGAGGCTATCGACGAGATGGAGCTGGTCGGGCATGATTTCTACCTCTTCATCGACGTCGAGACCCGCCGCCCGTCGGTGGCCTATCGGCGGCGCGGCTGGACTTATGGCGTCATCGCACTCGACACCGCCTGTGGCGGTGAGCCGGCCTAGCACGGGCGTCGCTGGGCCTGCGGTGCACGGCCGGTGCGGGACGGGATCCGCCTGCACCGGCCAGCCTGCGGGGCGACGGCCACCCACTGATTCTGTATCCGGCCCGCCGGGGATTGTCGCGAGGGTGATCTCATCACCTTGCGGGGCAGGGGGCTTCGCTGTGGGAGAAATCACACACGAATAGGCGATATCCCAGGACCCTCGCCTAGGATGACTCTGTGAATGGCGCCCATCGGCGGCGCACTGCGGCGCTCGGCGCCGTCCGACACCGAAACCAGGAGACTTGCGTGCCCGCAATCCTTGAGAAGGTCCTCCGCCTGGGCGAGGGCCGGATCATCAAAAAGCTGTCCGCCGTCGCCAAGCAGGTCAACGCGCTCGAAGACGGCATCGAAGCACTCACCGATGAGGAGCTTCGGGAGGAGACCGATCGGTTCAAGGAGCGGCTGGCAGAGGGCGAGACCCTTGACGACATCCTCGCTGAGGCATTCGCCGTCGTCCGCGAGGCGAGCCGCCGGACCCTCGGCCAGCGCCACTTCGACGTTCAGCTCATGGGTGGCGCAGCGCTTCACCAGGGCAATATCGCCGAGATGAAGACCGGTGAAGGAAAGACCCTTGTCGCCACGGCACCGGCTTATCTGAATGCGCTGACAGGCAAGGGCGTCCACGTGGTCACCGTCAACGACTACCTGGCGCAGTACCAGAGCGAGCTGATGGGCCGGGTCTTCCGCTTCCTGGGCTTGTCGACCGGGGTGATCCTGACCGGCCAGACCCCGGACCAGCGCCGGGAGCAGTACGAGGCCGACATCACCTATGGCACCAACAATGAGTTCGGCTTCGATTACCTGCGTGACAACATGGCCTGGTCGGAGGACGACCTGGTCCAGCGCGGGCACAACTTCGCGATCGTCGACGAGGTCGACTCGATCCTCATCGACGAGGCCCGGACTCCGTTGATCATCTCTGGCCCGTCCGACGGCGAGGCGAACCGCTGGTACGTCGAGTTCGCACGAGTGGTGCGCCGGCTGTCCAAGGACTCCGATTACGAGATCGACGAGAAGAAGCACACGGTCGGCGTCCTGGAGCCGGGGATCGCCAAGGTCGAGGACTACCTCGGCATCGACAACCTCTACGAGTCGCTCAACACGCCCTTGATCGGATTCTTGAACAACGCGATCAAGGCCAAGGAGCTCTTCAAGCGCGACAAGGACTACATCGTCCAGCGCGGTGAGGTCCTGATCGTCGACGAGCACACCGGCCGCGTGCTCCCGGGACGCCGATACAACGAGGGGATGCACCAGGCCATCGAGGCCAAAGAGGGCGTCAACATCAAGGCGGAGAACCAAACCCTCGCCACGGTGACGCTTCAGAACTACTTCCGTCTCTACGACAAGCTCGCCGGTATGACGGGTACGGCGACGACCGAGGCAGCCGAGTTCCAGGGGACCTACAAGCTCGGCGTGGTGCCGATCCCCACCAACCGTCCCATGCAGCGCATCGACCAGCCCGACCTCATCTACAAGACCGAAGAGGGCAAGTTCGCCGCTGTGGTCGAGGACATCGTCGAACGGCATGCCAAGGGCCAGCCGGTGCTGGTGGGCACTGTGAGCGTGGAGAAGAGCGAACTGCTCTCCACCCTGCTGAAGAAGCAGGGCGTGCCGCATGAGGTCCTGAACGCCAAGCAGCATGCCCGTGAGGCCGCCGTGGTCGCCATGGCGGGCCGCAAGGGCTCGGTGACCGTGGCCACCAACATGGCGGGTCGTGGTACGGACATCATGCTCGGTGGCAACGCCGAGTTCATTGCCGTGGCAGCGCTCGCAGACCGCGGCCTGGATCCCGCGGAGACGGCGGACGAGTATGAGGCCGCATGGCCTGAGGCGCTGGCTGCAGCCGCGGAGGCCGTCGCGGCCGAACACGACGAGGTGACCGAACTCGGTGGGCTGTACGTGCTGGGTACGGAGCGGCACGAGTCACGGCGCATCGACAACCAGCTGCGTGGTCGTTCCGGACGGCAGGGCGACCCCGGCGAATCGCGGTTCTACCTGTCGATGCAGGACGAGCTCATGCGGTTGTTCAACTCGTGGCTCGCAGAGTCGATCATGACGCGTGCCGGGTTCCCGGAGGACCTCCCCTTGGAGTCCAAGATCGTCACTCGCGGCATCGCCAGCGCTCAGGCGCAGGTGGAGGCGCAGAACTTCGAGATCCGCAAGAACGTCCTGAAATACGACGACGTGATGTCCCGGCAACGTGAGGTCATCTACTCCGAGCGCCGTGAGGTGCTCTCTGGCGCGGATATGCAGAACGAGGTCAAGCAGTTCGTGCAGGACGTCCTGACGGCCTACATCGATGGCGCGACTGCTGAGAGCCGCCCGGAGGACTGGGACCTCGACGCCTTGTGGACGGCGTTGAAGGCGACCTACCCGATCTCCATCACCGTCGACGAGGTGATCGAGCAGGCCGGCAGTCGCAAGCTGGTCGATCGTGACCTCCTGGTCGACGAGATCCTCTCCGATGCGCAGTATGCGTATGCGGCTCGTGAAGAGCAGATCGGTGAGGAGAACATGCGACAGCTCGAGCGCCGTGTGGTGCTGTCGGTGCTGGACCGCAAGTGGCGCGAGCACCTCTATGAGATGGACTACCTCAAGGAGGGTATCGGCCTGCGTGCGATGGCACAGCGTGATCCGCTCGTCGAATACCAGCGTGAGGGCTTCCAGCTGTTCAAGGCCATGACTGATGCCATCAAGGAGGAATCGGTCGGATTCTTGTTCAACCTGCAGGTGCAGGTCGAGCAGTCGGAGTCAGGCGAGGACGGTGAGGTCGAGATCGAGATCGAAGGCCTCGAAGAGTTCGAGATCGTCGACGAGCCCGAGGACGATTCCGATGACGACGACGCCACCTCCGGCGGGGTGACTGTGACCGCCGGAGCTGCCTTCGGGGCCCGAGGTTCCAAGAAGCCGGCAGTGTCGTCTCGGCTGGTCGCCAAGGGCCTTGACGAGCCGCGCAAGGCGACGCCGCTGCAGTACAGCGCTCCTGGCACTGATGGCGACGAGTCCTCGGCCGACGGTGCGGCGGCTCCGCTGACGCAGGGAAAGATCGACGGCCAGACCTTCCCGGGGACGCCTCGCAATGCGACGTGCCCGTGCGGCTCCGGTAAGAAGTACAAGGTCTGCCACGGCAAGAACGAGGTGGCCTGACCTCGGCGCTCGGCGCACGGCGGTGACGGCATCGGTTCACGCTGAGCCTCTCGACGGGTTCCGCCTGGGAAGAAGGGGATCATGACTGCTCAGAGTCCTTGTCATGTGATCGTCGGTGCAGGCCCTGTGGGCATCGCGCTTGCCGGGCGCCTGGCTCGTGGGGGATCCCGGGTGCGGGTGGTGACCCGGACCGGCCGGGATAGCGGCATTCCGGGTGTCGAGGCCGTGGCCGCGGATGCCGCAGATGCCGACGTGCTCAGCTCGATCGCGACCGGAGCGGACGTGCTTTACAACTGTGCGAACCCGGGTGCGTACCCAGCGTGGGAACGGGAGTGGCCGCCGCTCGCCGCGGCGATCCTGACGGCTGCCGAGCGGACTGGCGCCGTACTGGTGACCGCGAGCAATCTCTACGGCTATGGTCCGGTCACCGGTGAGATGACCCGGACGTCCCCTCTGCACCCGTCCGATCACAAGGGGGCGCTCCGGGTGCGCATGTGGCGAGCCGCGCTGGACGCGCATGCGGCCGGGCGTGTTCGGGTGACCGAGGCTCGGGCATCGGACTACATCGGTCCTACGCTGCCGGTCCGCAACGCCATGCTGGCGAGGTACGCGGATGCCACACTCGGCGGCAGATCAGCGCCGGTGTTCGCCGATCCCGACCAGCCGCACACCTGGACGGCCATCGAGGACGTGGCGGCTACTCTTGCGGCCCTCGGCCAGGATGAGCGAGCGTGGGGATCGGCGTGGATCGTGCCGTCGAACCCCGCCCAGAGCACGCGGCAGGTCCTTCGCCGCCTGAACGAGCTGAGCGGGCTCGGTGAGCCTCGGCTGCGCCGGGTTCCCCGATGGACGCTGCGGGCAGGAGGCCTGTTCGTTCCGCTCCTCCGGGAGGTCACGGGAATCCTGTATCAGTTCGACGCGCCCTTCGTCGCTGGCGGCGCCGAGACGACCGAGTCCCTGGGTATCACGCCGACGCCGTGGGCGCGCATCCTGGAGGACACCGCTGCGGTGTGGCACCAGAGGTCCGCCGCGCGGTAGGGACCCTCATGGCTGTGGCTCGCGCTGGAGTCATGGAGCGCGGGTCACCCGAGGATCAGGACTCCGACCCGGAGTCGTCCTCGGTGGTACTCGACCCGGGCCGCTGCGGCGTGGGAGCGGCAACCTATGCTGATGACGGCTGAGACCTCGGCCACGGTGGGATTCACCGGACACGTCACAACCCGGATCAGTCGTACGGACTGATGGGCGAGGCGACGACGTGCAGCTGGCGCCTCTGGCCCCCGGGAGGACGCCAGGAGTTGCTGGCGGCGGTGGATCTCTCCCAGGACACCGGGACTGACCCACCGTGCGAGCTGCTGGACGGTGCGCAGTCCCAGGAGTACCTCGTAGGCGATCACGACCACTCGCCCGCCCAGGGAGGCTGCGTCAGGCGTCTGTGGCAGACGGGAGGCCAGCGTGGCCCGAGCCGGAGGGGCGCAGGAACCGGGTGCGGTGGCGGGAGGGCCGAGGCTCCTGCCGAGCGTGCTATGCGGCCGCAGCGGTTGATCGAGGGTCATGATCGCCTCCAGGGGAACAGGGACTCGGCGGATGGAGCTCTAGCCCAATACGAGGGCGGAGCCCTGTCCACCCCGGGGCGGGAGACCCTGCCGCGGCGGAGGACAAGAACCCAGGTCAGGCATGGTGAGTGGGCGACGCGCTGGTGAGGGTGCCGGATCGGTCGGGCGACGGTGT
>JAATES010000135.1 GCA_015655615.1 Actinomycetales bacterium | reverse complement strand
TCCACAGCGAGTGCTGCTGACGACGGCTCCGTGGTCGCCGTGGGAGACGACTGGTCGGTCACCCGATCGGCAGGTGGCTTCGACGGCTCGATCTCGCTCGACGAGCAGCGAGGAGGACAAGGCGGATGAGACCGCTGCAGAGAACGCGTCCAGCCCCCAAGCTTGAAACCGCTCAGAACGACCTCACCCCCACCGAGTAGAGGCAGAGCGCCCTGTAGGACATCCGCGACCAGGCGATCGCCCCCTCCGGGATCGGAGGCATTCGTGGCGAGATGACCGGAAGGCTCTGGCTTCCCACGACCGGAGGACAGCGGCCGGTCGTCCTTGTGCTGCATGGCCGCCACAGTGCGTGCTATGGCGGAACGAGCGCGGCGTCCGGCTGGCCTTGCGCGTTGAACGCCAGCTATCTCGGTTACGAGGGCACACTCGCCAGCCAGGGGTACGAGGTCATCTCCATCTCGGCCAACGCGATCAACGTGAACGACAACCAGCTCGCCGCTGACTACGGCGCCAAGGCCCGCGGCCAGCTGGTGCTGGCACTCGCACCCGTCGACTTCGGCCGTGCGACCGTGGGAGACGTCGACTTCCTGACGATCCTGCCATACTGCGACGGGGACGTCTCGAACCAGCAGGGGCAGCACATCTATGACGATTCACGGCATGCCTTCGATGACGACGTGCTGCGCAGCACCGTGTGGTTGATGGGCGCGAACCACAACTTCTTCAACACCATCTGGACGCCGGGACTGTTCGCGGCGGGAGGTACCGACGACTGGGGTGCCACCAGCACCGACTCGGTGTGCGGGCCGCAATCCTCGACGAACATCCGGCTCAGCTCGACCGAGGAGTACGACGTCGGAACGGGATACATGTCAGCCTGGTTCCGGCTGACGCTCGGAGGGGACGACCAGTTCCTCCCGCTGTTCAGCGATTCGAACCCGGTCCTGCCGTCGGTCCCCACGGCTGACGTCCGTGCGATCACCCAGACCCCGGGCTCGGCGCGCGTGGACATCAACACGTTCACTGAGTTCTCCACGGCAGTCACGGTGTCCGGCGGCGCCGTTGCCGCGGTCTGCGAGAACTGGACGGGACGCACGACCCCCCAGCCATACCCCTATTGCTCCACCAGCCGCACTGCGTCAGCCGCAGTGCCGCACTGGGCGCCGATGCGCTTCGGCTCCGACGTCCCCGCCGCCACCGGGGCCGATGCGACGGCATCGGGCGGCCTCTACCTGTCGGACCTCGCATTCCAGCGCAACGTCCTGGGGATCCCGGGATCGCTCTCGACTCTTCCGACGCTCGCCACCCGGCATGCGAATGTCGAGGAGGGCGACGGAGTGACCGAGACCCAGCTGGCCGTGGTGCTCGACCGCCCCACCGACAAGGTGGTCACCGGTTATACGACGCTCTACTCGGTCGCCGGAGGCAACAGCACGAATGCCCTTGCCAAGGTGACGTTCCAGCCTGGGGAGACGTGCCAGGTGGTGACGTTCAACCGGTATGCGGACGAGTCCGAGGGGGCCAGTCCGACGACCACCTGGTGGTCGTCGACAACGAACGTGACCAACGCCGTCAAGGGTACCGACGGCTTCGGCACTCTCACCGTGCGTGAGGATGACGGAACCCCCACGACGACGCCGTTCGGCCTGGCGGGAGACGCATGCGCCGAGTATTCGGCGTTGTCGCACCCGGGAACGGTCACTGTGAGCACCACCGATCTGGTCCCGGGAGCCTCGTTCGACCTGACCGCCACCGGCTATCGCTCAGGCGAGGGAGTCGCTGTGTCGCTGGGCGACCTCGACCTCGGAACCGTGGTGGCCGATTCGTCAGGTTCCGTCGCACTCACGGCGACCGTCCCGGAGCAGTTCCCGCTCGGCCTCACGACTGTGACGGCGGTGGGAGCCGGGTCGGGATACACCTCAGCGACCCCCGCGGAGGTGCTGCAGGAGACGTCCATCACGCTGAGCGCCTCGTCGACGGCGAGGTACCTGGGGAGCGGTGTCTATCGCGCGGTGTCCTCCGACCCGGTGGCGATCGTGGGTCGAGCGGCCACCACGACCACGTCACTGCGGGTGGGCGCGCACACGATCAAGGCCGTCTACCTCGGCAACGAGACGACCGAGGCGGCCTCCTCCGCCCTCATACGGATCTCAGTCGTGAAGGCATATCCGGCCGGGCCGCCCTCAGGGGAGACCCGGCCGGAGTCGTGTGAGCACGAGCTGAATCCCTTGATCGTCTCCGACCGTTCACGCGGCGTTCACTTGGAGCCCGCCTGTGGTCCATTCCGCCCTCCTACTGTCCACAGTGTCGCCGGTATCCACCGCCGACCTTGGAACATCACGAAGGACGGATCAAGAGTGAAGCTCTCACGTAGCCCGCGTCTCGGCGCTATTGCTGCCATCAGCGTGCTGGCCCTGAGCCTCGCCGCTTGCGGTGGCTCGTCAGACAGCGGCAAGTCCACTGCCCCGACCACGAGCGGTGCAGGCTCCGCCGCTGCAGATCTCTCAAGCCTGTCCGGCACCCTCGCCGGCTCCGGTGCCTCCTCGCAGGAGAAGGCGGTCGAGGGCTGGATCGCTGGATTCAACGACAGTGCCTCCGGCGTCACGGTCACCTATGACCCGCAGGGCTCCGGCGCCGGACGCGAGCAGTTCCTGTCCGGTGCGGTGCAGTTCGCGGGATCCGACGCCGCGCTGTCCACTGAGGAATTGTCCTCGGCGTCGACCCGCTGCTTCGGCGGCGAGGCGCTTGAGCTGCCCGTGTATATCAGCCCGATCGCGGTGGTCTACAACCTGCCGGGAGTCACCGCGGAGCACCTGCAGATGTCCGCGGCGACAGTGGCGAAGATCTTCGACGGGAAGATCACGACCTGGAACGATCCGGCGATCGCCGCCGACAACTCAGGAGTGACCCTCCCCGACACCGCCATCATCCCGGTCCACAGGTCGGATGAGTCCGGCACCACGGAGAACTTCACGGACTACCTCTCCCAGGCGTCCGGGGGCGCCTGGACCTATCCGGCCAGTGGTGACTGGCCGGTCTCCGGCGGACAGTCCGGTGCCAAGACCCAGGGTGTCGTCGACACCGTCAGTGGCGCCGAGGGCGCCATCGGCTACGTGGACGCCTCGCGGGCCGGTGACTTGGGCACCGTCGCCATCCAGGTGGGTGACGCATTCGTGCCGTACTCGGCCGAGGCCGCCGCCAAGGTCGTGGACGCGTCCCCCGCAGCGGCGGACGCCACCAGCAACCGCCTGGTCATCGAGATCGACCGGACGACGACTGCGGCCGGGACCTACCCGCTGGTTCTCGTGTCTTATGACATCGCCTGCTCGAAGTACGACAAGCAGGCCGACGTCGACAATGTCAAGGCCTACTTGACCTACGTCGCAAGCGCTGAGGGACAGGCCCGCTCCGCGGATGCGTCGGTGGCGGGATCGGCCCCGATCTCGGACACGCTACGTGCCAAGGTTCAGGCCGCGATCGACGCGATCACACTGGCTAGCTAAGGTCCTCACACCTTGCCAGACCGGCGCACGTCAGTGGTGGGCGGGACCGGACCGTCATCCGGCCCCGCCCATTGCCCCTTCCCCGGGCCTGCCGGCCACATCCCGCAGTACCGGCCTCGACCATGATGGAGTAGCAAGTGGTTGTCACGAGCACCACGCGAACCGCTGACGGATCACGATCCGGGGGTCTGGCGGCGCCGCAGCGCCGAGTGGCCGATCTCGGTGGCCGCATCTTCTCCGGCTTCTCGCTCGGCGCGGGCCTGGTCATCCTGGCGGCGCTTGCTGCCGTGTCGATCTTCCTGATCATCAAGGCCTGGCCGGCGTTGACGGCCTCCGGTGCGGACCTGGCAGAGATCTCCTGGTTCAAGTCCGACTCGCTGCTGGGCTACGTCGGCCCGCTGATCTTCGGAACCCTGCTGGCCTCGGTGCTGGCACTGGTCCTCGCGGTCCCGGTGTCGATCGGCATCGCGCTCTTCATCTCGCACTATGCCCCACGGCGCCTGGCTCAGAGCCTGGGATACGTGGTGGACCTGCTGGCCGCGATCCCCTCGGTGGTCTACGGCCTGTGGGGGGCCCTGTGGCTGCTGCCGGTGATCAACCCGGTGTTCACCTGGCTCTCGGACAAGCTGGGCTTCATTCCCTTGTTCGCGGACTACCAGGCTCCGGCCAAGAACATCATGTCGGCCTCGGTGGTTCTCGCGGTGATGATCCTGCCGATCATCACCGCCGTGACCCGCGAGGTCTTCTTGCAGACTCCGCGCCTGCACGAGGAGGCAGCGCTCGCCCTGGGTGCCACACGGTGGGAGCTGGTTCGGATGGCCGTGCTCCCGTTCGGGCGTTCCGGGATCATCAGTGCCTCGATGCTCGGACTCGGTCGTGCCCTCGGTGAGACCATGGCCGTGCTCATGGTCATCTCTCCGGGCTTCCTCTTCTCGTTCCATCTGTTGAAGCCGGGCCAGCACCAGACGATCGCCGCCAACATCGCCTCGCAGTTCCCGGAAGCCAGCGGGCTGTCCGTCAGCGTCCTGATCGCCACCGGGCTGGCGCTCTTCGTCATCACCTTTGTCGTCAACATGGCAGCGCGCTGGGTCATTGCGCGTCGCAAGGATTTCTCGGGAGCCAACTGATGTCCCTTGCCACCGCCACTCCACCAGTGCCGACCCGTCCGCGATCGCTCGGTCGCGGCGTCCAGACCTCGCGGCGGCGTCTTCCCCGGTGGGCCCCGTGGTCGATCCTGGGCAGCGCGATCCTCCTCTCCCTCGCGGTCCTGACGCTCGCGGATGCCACCTCCGTCCCGAGTGTGCTGGCTCTTGCCGCGGTGGTGTATGCCGGGGGAATCACCGTGACGGCCCTGGTCGTCGAGGGACCGCGCTGGGCGAAGGACCGGCTCGCGACCACCGTGGTGATCGGGGCCTTCCTGGTGGCATTGATCCCGCTGGTGTCTCTGTTGTGGATCGTGGTCGCGCGCGGACTCAGGCTCTTCAGCTGGGACTTCCTAACTACCGACATGGTGGGCGTCTTCGGCTCCATGACGACCGGTGGCGTACAGCATGCGATCGTCGGCACGTTGCTCATCACCGCTGCGGCCGCCGTGATCTCGGTTCCCATCGGTTTGCTGACAGCGATCTACCTGGTGGAATACGGTCGCGGTCCGTTGGCGCGCGCAATCACCTTCCTGGTGGACGTCATGACCGGCATCCCCTCCATCGTCGCCGGGCTCTTCGCGTTCGCGCTCTTCACGTTGTTCTTCGGGCCTGCCTACCGTGCGGGCATCATGGGTGCGGTGGCCCTCTCGCTGTTGATGACCCCCGTCGTGATCCGCTCGGTCGAGGAGATGCTGCGGCTGGTCCCCAACGAGCTTCGCGAGGCCTCCCTGGCCCTGGGGGTTCCGAAGTGGCTCACCATCCTCAAGGTGGTGCTGCGCACGGCGGTGGCGGGCATCGTCACCGGGATCATGCTCGCTGTCGCCCGGGTGATCGGTGAGACCGCGCCGCTGCTGATCGCGGTCGGGATGATGACCAAGACCAACACCAACCTGTTCGAGGGCCGCATGGCGACCCTGCCTGTCTTCGCCTACAACGAGTACTCCAAGGGCGGTGTGGGGATCGACCGCGCCTGGGCTGCGGCGTTGACGTTGATCGTCATCGTGATGCTGCTCAACCTCATCGCCAGATTCGTCAGCAGCAAGTTCGCGCCCAAGGCTGCCCGCTAACCACCGAACGGGCGCTGCGGCACCCCAGGGAAGGACCTTCATGTCGAAACGGATCGACGTCACCGACCTCAACGTCTACTACGGCGACTTCCTCGCCGTGGAAGGGGTCACCATGGCCATCGAGCCGCGACAGGTGACCGCGCTCATCGGCCCGTCCGGCTGCGGGAAGTCGACCTTCCTTCGGACGCTGAATCGCATGCACGAGGTGATCCCCGGGGCGAGGGTCAGCGGCAAGGCGCTGATGGACGGCGTGGACCTGTACGGCGCGGGTGTCGACCCGGTGGCCGTGCGCCGTCAGGTGGGCATGGTGTTCCAGCGCCCCAACCCCTTTCCCACGATGTCCATCGCCGACAACGTGCTGGCCGGTGTCAAGCTCAACAACCGCCGCATCTCCAAGTCGGACGCGGCGTCGGTCGTCGAGCAGTCGTTGCGGGGCGCCAATCTGTGGAACGAGGTCAAGGATCGCCTGGACCGTCCCGGGTCGAGCCTGTCCGGAGGTCAGCAGCAACGTCTCTGCATCGCCAGGGCCATCGCCGTGCAACCGGAGGTCCTGCTGATGGACGAGCCCTGCTCGGCCCTCGACCCGATCTCCACGCTGGCGATCGAAGACCTCATCAATGAACTGAAAGAGCAGTTCACCATCGTGATCGTCACCCACAACATGCAGCAGGCAGCTCGAGTGAGCGACCGGACCGCGTTCTTCAACATCGCGGGGACCGGCAAGCCCGGCAAGCTCATCGAGATCGACGACACGGGCACGATCTTCTCGACGCCGTCGGTGCCGGCGACGGAGGACTACATCTCCGGGCGCTCCGGCTGAGTTCTCTAGGGCGGGGCTGTATGGCACCCCTGCGTCGTGGGGCGCCTAGGAGTTCTCGGGGACCAGATCGTTGTAGGTGCCGGTGCCGGTGCCGGTCAGGTCCCCGCTGTCGATGTGCCGGCCCAGCACCGGGATCTGCACGTCCTTGGTCACGTCATTGACGGCGATCGTCGCGGTGACGGTGCTGCCGGGCTTGGCGTCGAGGCCCGAGACGAGGAGGGCCTTGCTGGCATTGAAGTTGATGGATTCGCCTGGCTCGAGCGTCGTGGCGGTGGGTTCCGACGTCCCGGAGGGGATGGAGATCGTCAGGTCGGCGGGGCTTGCGCCGCTGTTAGAGAACGCCGCCAGCACTCGGCCGTTGCTTCCGTCATCCGAGGCGAGCACCAGCAGATTGGCCACCGAGACGTCGGCGACTGAGGCACGGATGCCGTCGGAGGCCGCATAGGGGAGGTTTGTCCTGGCTGGTGAGCAGCCAGCGAGGCCCGCCAGCAG
>JAATES010000224.1 GCA_015655615.1 Actinomycetales bacterium | reverse complement strand
CACCGAGCAGTCAGGTGCGTTCCGGATCCTGCAGAGCATGATCCATTCCCTGCGCGACGGCGACGGCGGCGCATAGCCCGCTTTCCGGTGCACCACGACTGTTCCATGCCCGACCCTCTGGCCGGTGAAAGACCGGGGACCAGTTGTTCATCGGCTCTGACGTCGACGACCATCTTGAGCCGGTTGGGCGAAGTGTTCGGGCTTGAGGCCGTGGAGCAGGTCGCCGGGAGAGACCTCCAGCGCCTGGGCGATGCGCACCAGGGTGAAGATGCTCGGCATGGCACGTCCACGCTCATACGCCCGGACGTTCGAGGAATCGATCGACGCTCGCACCGCGACCTCGTCCTGCGTGAGGCCCCGCTGCAGTCGATGCTCAGTCATGCGGCCACCCACCTGGGCTGCGGCATTCGAAGCAACTCTTGGCACGGCTTCACCATGCACGGGTCAGGGCCAAAGTGCCAGGTTGCTTGTGCCCGGGTACATGTACCGTTACCATCACTCTGTGTCGGTGTGCGAGCAGCCCGCACCAGCGCCCGGAAAACTGGCAAACGACTAACTGACGGAGAAACTCATGCCCGAGTACGACATGGCGCAGCCCTCACCCGCACCACAGCCGGGCCCTCCCGTGCCGACTCCCGTGAAGACGAGCAACGGGATCGCGATCGCAGGCTTCGTCCTCGGGTTGCTGGGTTTTCTCGGGTCCTTCATTCCGGTGATCAACCTCGGTGGCATCGTTCTCGGCGTCGTCGGCGCAGTGCTGGCTGCCGTGGGCCTGGCAAAGTCCAAGAAGCTCGGCACCGGCAAGGGGCTGGCCACAGCAGGCCTCGTGCTCGGGTCTCTCGCGCTGATCATCGGCATCATCGTCAATGTCGCTTTCGCCAATTCGGTCGATGACGCCAACGACAAGGTCAAGGCGGCCGTCGAAGCCACGAAGGAGCCGGTGGACGAGACCGCAAGCGCCGACACGGCAGACGAACCGACAGCGGACGTCGACGGGTCACCCGATAGTGACTTTGCGGTCGCCATCGGAAAGTCTCGAAAGGTCAAAGACTACGACGGGAACGCGGCCCTGTTGGTCAATTACACCTTCACGAACAACAGTGACGAGGACGCGAACTTCAGTTTCTCGATCTCCGACAAGGCATTTCAGGGTGGCGTCCAGTTGGAGCGGGCCATCCTCTTGGACGACGACAAGTACGACTACGATTCGTCGAATTCACTGAAGGACGTCAAACCGGGATCCGAGATCAAGGTGCAGGAGGTGTACGTTCTCGCTGACAAGTCCGATGTCACGATCGAACTCTCAGAATTGATCAGTTTCGATGACGAGATCCTCGCATCGACGACGATCTCTCTCAGCTGAGGTCGGCGTCGACCCCGGAGCATCGCCATCGGGCTACCACCCGAGGCCTCCGCCGAATGCCATGATCAGCGGCACCAGCCCCAGGCAGACGAACGCGGGCAGGAAGCACAATCCCAGCGGCAGCACCAGATGGACGGCGAGCCGGGCGGCTCTGGTGCGCGCGGCGGCCTGGCGGTCCCTGCGGTGTTCATCCGCGAGCATCGTCAGTGCCGCGTCCGCGTTGGCACCGACCTCCCATGCAGGTGCGAGTGCCAGGAGCATCGGCCTCAGGGCCGCGGATGCGTGACCCGCAGCCTGCGCCCACGAGGCGCCCCAGCGCACACGGACCGCGAACGCTCTGAGTTGCCCGCCTTGCTCGTTCCCGGCCGAGCCGGCCACCACATCGAGGGCGCGGAGCAGCGAGGCCCCTGATCGCAGCGCGGACGCCATCACCACCCAGAGCAACTCGTCATCGAGTTCTGTACCGGCCCCGGATTGGCCCTCACCCATCCGGGGCCGGAGAACGCCCCTCAGGCGACGCCGGCTTCCCCACGACTGAACGCTGCCATGCATCCTCATCGGCGATCACCGCCGCGTTCCGCGCGCCGCAGCAACGCCGCCGTCCAACGACGCCCAGCCCACAGCAAGGCCAGTCCGAGCATCATGCAGGCACTCCCCAGTCCGCCGTCGAAGAGCGCATTCCAAGGTCGCGCGCCGAGAAGCATGGCCAGGCCGACAGTGGCCACCGGCAGCCAGGCCAGGACCTGTGCGCTGGCACGAGGACCGGAGAGGGCCGCTTGGCGATCATCCTGAGCCTCCTGATGAGCCCGGATGGAGCAGGCCACCTCGTCGAGCACATCGGCCAGCGGCGTGCCGAGTTCCGCGGCCACCCGGCACGCACCCTGTACCGCAGCAGCCTGCTGGATCGCCACCGCCCCACCTTGACGGCGTTTGCGATGAACGTCCCCCCGCGACAGGACAACCAGCGCATCAAGGCTCGGGACGCCGTGCGCGTCTGCCGCGACCCGCGAGCGCTCCCATGCTCGTGCGGCAGGAGTGCCCGCGCGTACGGCCGCCGTCACGGTCGCCAGAGTCAGGCGCAGCCCGACGCCGGAGCCCTGACGGTCAACAGGAGTCATCTGCCTGGTGACGAGGTGACGCAGTCGGCTCCGGACGACCGTTGCCCTCACTGCTGCCACACCCTTCGCGGCGAGAGACCATGATGCTCCGGTGGCCTCCGCCGCGATGCCGCCCTCATGCCAGTGCCAGCAGACGAGCCAGGCCGGGCCAGTGCTCCGTGGTGGTCGGTGCCGACTGCCCGTCCCACCGCAACGCACCATCCACCTGCAAGGCACCTCGCGCATCACTGCGGACTCTCGCAATTTCAGTGATGAATCGACGCGCACCTTGGGGATGCTGCCGTCGGACCATGTGGATCACTACGTTCAGGGCGGCTGCTGCTTGGTTCGCCACCACGGCCGGGGACATCCCTGCCAGCATGCCGAGCGCCACCAGACGCGCGGGCACATCGCGTGCCGCGTTGGCATGGATCGTCGCGCAGCCTCCCTCGTGCCCCGTGTTCAGTGCGGTCAGGAGCTCGCGGATCTCCGCACCACGGGCCTCGCCCAGCACCACCCGGTCAGGCCTCATGCGTAGTGCCTCACGGACCAGTTGGGTCAACCCCACTGCTCCAGCACCCTCCGCGTTGGGGCGTCTGGTCTGAAGCGAGACAACGTGTGGATGCTCAGGCTTGAGCTCGTGGGCCTCTTCGATCACCACTATCCGCTCGTCATGCGGGACCAAGGCGAGCAGGGAGCCAAGCAGCGTCGATTTTCCCGCGCCGGTGGCGCCTGACACGAGGAAGCTCGCCTTCGAACCGATCAGCCCTTCCAGGACGCCGCACCAGGACGCCGGAACTGACTGTGCGGCGACAAGGTCGGCCAGCCTGAGCCTGCGGCTAGGGGGGACCCGGAGCGACAGGACAGCGGCGGGCTCGACCAGCGGATGCAGCACCGCGTGGAGTCTGGTGCCGTCCGGGAGCCGGCCGTCCACGGTCGGCTGGGCGTCGTCGAGACGGCACCCAGCAGCGGATGCCAGCCTGACCGCCACATCGCGCAAGTGCGAAGGCGAAGGAAAGGTGACCTCCGTGCGCTCGAGGCCCCGGCCGCGATCCACCCACACTTGCTCCGTGCCGTTGACCAGTACGTCCGTGACCGCAGGATCCTCCAGCAGCGGTTGCAGGATACCCGCGCCCGCGAGCTCCCCGTAGACCGCATCCACCATGGCGGAGAACGTGTCCCGTGCCAGCACGACCGGATGGGCAGCCACCGCGCGTTCCACGGCCCCCCGGGTCAGCACGCGATCATGGTCGAGGAGCTCGGTACGGACAGCCTCAGCCATGGCGCGGACATCCGAGTTCACCGAGCCCGTCACCGGGGGGTCCTGCCGCGGCGTTCCTGCAGACTCGCCAGGGCAGCCGCCACGACGGCGGGTCCCCCCGGGCGGCCAGCCAGGGCGGCTCGCACCGCGCGATGTCGCCTCCGGAGGGGCCCCGGTGAGGGGCCACGGCCGAACTCCACCTGCGCCCTGAGCCCTCGGTGCTCAGCCAGGACAGCGACCAGATCGAGACCGAGGCCCGCTGAGACCTCTGTCGCGCTCAGTGCGGCCCCTGCCTGCCTGCGCACCACCAGCCGGAGCGTGGGCGCCCCGGCGTCGGGCTCAGCCGGCGGAGTGGCAGCGCGCTGCAGCATCCCCCAGCCACCGGCCACGCTGACGAGGTCTTGCCCGACCACGATCACGAGTTCCCCGGCCTGCGCACGCAACAGCACCCCCAAGGGCGAGTCGAAAAGCTGCCGAGGAAGATCGAGGACGACGTGCCCGACGTCATGCAGTGCCGAGATCACCGCCATGGTGGATTCGAGATCGCTGTCGAACCCCGTGAGCCGGTCGCCCGACAAGACGGCGATGCCCGACCATCGCGGCAGGGCTTCCGCCACCGACTCGCCGTCGATGCTTCCCCGCGCACCGTGCACGTCGGACCACCGCAATCCGGGAGCCGATTCGATTCCCAGCAGGACCTCCACTCCTGGACCGGCCGGGTCGAGGTCGACCAGCACGGCACCGTGGGCTGCCGCGAGATGTGCGGCGAGGCTGGAGGCACCAAGGCCCCCGCGAACGCCGACCACCAGGATCAGGTGCGCGGCACGCCCCGGCGCCTTGATGCGGCTCTTCTCCACGGACGTTGACATAGGCCCATGGTTCGCCTGTGCCGGTACTCCCGTCCTCGGCTCCGCAGCCCTGTGGAGAAAGACCGGAGATCAGTCGGGTGTGGAGAACAGCAAGCCCCCAGGTGTCACAGGCAGCAACTAGGCTCGGTCTGTGACCCAACGAACAGCAGCGTTCTTCGACCTGGACAAGACGATCATCGCGACGTCCAGCGCCGCTGCGTTCTCGCGACCCTTCATCGCCGGAGGCTTGATCAATCGCCGTTCGGTGCTGCGCAGCGCCTATGCCCATTTCCTCTACATGATCGGCGGCGCGGATGAGGACCAGACTGAACGGATGCGGGCGTATCTGTCTGACCTCGTCACTGGCTGGGACGTCCCGCAGGTCTCCGCCATCGTCAATGAGACGCTGCACACGTACATCGATCCGTATGTGTATGCCGAGGCGGTCTCGCTCATTGCCGAGCACCACGCCGCCGGCCGCGATGTCGTGGTGGTCTCCGCCTCGGGCAGCGAGCTGGTCGAACCGATCGCCACGGCGCTGGGTGCGGACCACTCGATCGCAAGCCGCATGCAGGTGGTGGACGACCGCTACACGGGCGAGATCGAGTTCTACAACTATGGCGAGCACAAGGCCGACGCCATCCGGCAGCTGGCTGCGGAGCAGAGCTACGACCTCAGCCGTTCCTATGCCTACTCCGACTCCATCACGGACGCCCCCATGCTGGCCGTCGTCGGATTCGGGTATGCCGTCAACCCCGACAAGGCCCTGCGGCGCCTGGCCGACGACGAGGGATGGGGCGTTCTCGCCTTCGAACGGCCCATCTCGCTGTGGTCCCAGCTCACCACGCCTCGTTCGACCATCACGGCAACGGTGGTGCTCGCCCTGGTGACCGGTGCCGTGCTCTGGGGCCTGTGGTCCCGGCGCCGGCGGCACCGCTCCTAGCACCCCGTACCCCGTCCGATCCGGAGTGGTTTCTCACAACGTGGCCCTGACCGTCTCACCTGGAAAGGGAACGGTCCCAGCCCTGGCGCGCCGCCCGGAGCAGGAGTAGAACTGAGAGCACAACAGCACATGGGGACGATGAGACCCACACGCGAGGAAGCCCGCTCACATTGGGCACGTCGACCGCGAGTCATCGGTACGGCGAACACGCGGCGCGCTTGATACTCATCCGATCCAAGCTGTCAGCGAGTAGGCACCCCTCCGGGGTGCCTACTTGTGTGCGGAGGTGCGAACGGCGACGCCGACCAGAGCTGTTCCGCCTGAGGCGGCCGATTCCGTATCCCCTGTGCGCCGCTCCCCGGCCACATAGGCGAGACCCACCAGCGCCCCGCCGACCAGGTTACCCAGGCCCACCATCACCATGTTCCGGCCGAACTGCT